>JAGLWO010000690.1 GCA_023133395.1 Candidatus Cloacimonadota bacterium
TTTTTCACCTGAGTTTCTTTACCTGCAGAAATTTTGTAGAAATAAATTCCTGTTGATACAGATTTGTTGTTACTGTCTTTACCGTTCCAGATGACTGAATGAGAACCCTTTGAATACTGATCGTTGATAAGAGTCTTAACTTTTTGACCCTTGATGTTATAAACAGAAATTTCGATATCTGAATCATTTATAAGACTAAAAGATATCGTGGTGGTGGGATTAAACGGATTGGGATAGTTGGTTAATTGGCATTGGGTATTGGGTACTTGGTTTTGGGTAGATTCCACATAAGGTTCTGCTCCGAATTCATAACAGCCCATATCTATAATTGCTGTTCCATTATTATCTCCATCCCAAACTCGGTAGTTATGCAATAAATCCCAGGGTGGCAGGAAAAGCCCGGTTGTATCCGGTGTTCCGGAATCAATGCAGGGAGACTCCAAAGTTAATTGATAGGGATCATCACCTGATAACAAGAACAATGGATCTTCATCTATATTACCATCTAACCAGTTGATGATATTGACGTTGTTTTGATTGTAGATTGCATTTTGCCCTCCCTGAATGTTGCAATGTGATATATCTATTTCCGAGATGTAACCCCAGGGAGAATGATCTGACAAAATGATTTCATAATTACAATTATTCCTGAGTATATTATTATGAAAATCAATATGATTTCTAATTAACGATAAGGTATATGTACTTAAATTATCAACGAAAGTAGAATTATAGATTTCAATATCATCATAACAATTGAGAAGCACGGTTTTATCTGCTGTGCCCCAACATTGGTTGTTATCAAAAAGACAATTTGAAATTGTGAACTTACCACTTGTGCTTGCAAATCCTCCTAAAGCTAATGCACTGGCACTTGTCCAATCAGTAGCGATTAATTCATTACCTGAAAAAACCGTATTTTCTATTAATATATCACCGGTAGAGGAAGCTTGTATTCCGGCACAAAACGAAGACATCCCACCTCCAGTATGATTATTTTTTAATACACAATCAATAACGGATATACTATCACAATCTGGTAAATACATTCCAGCAACTACATCAATTGATGAATTGTTTAATATTTCTATATTTATTAGCTCCACTTTACTTAAATTATTTAATAAAACTGTGCCATGTTCAGTTCCAATATTATTTTGAATAATAAGATTTTCTAAATAAACTTCGTCTCTATTAGAGAAAAATAAAGTATAAAGGTAATAAGTATTATTCTGAAATGTCAAATTCTTAATAAAACATTTATTTGCACCCGGTCCTATCCATAATAACGGGTGATAATTCAATTCTCCATCGATGATCGTGGTTTCTGCATCTTCTCCAATTATTTTAATAAAAGACTTTCCTCCTATAGCAAAAAATTGATTATTCAAACTTTCCGCATAAATACCTGATTCTAAATGAATTGTTTTGGGATTCAAACTGTCGGAAACAATTTTTCTTATGGCATGATTTATTGTTTTCATAGGTTCATCAGAAGAAAGACCGAAATTTGAATCATCTCCATCCGGTGAAACATACAAATCATGATTTACTTGTTCCAAAGAATAATTCAAAATATCGAAAGTGTATATATTCTGGTAAATATCTCCATAATTAGCAAAATAACGGGTTGGATTGAGTATAGAGAATGTATCGACTATTACATCAAGATATTCACAATAACATATATAAATATCAATTCCCGATGCTGCATAGTTATCGTAAATATTACAACGATTTGTCGAATCAAAAAAACATTGTGACTCATCAACCATCAAACCACCCGCTGTTGTTGAAGAATAGTTATTTATAATCGATGTCCCTGAGATATTAATGTTTGAAAAGTTACTTAAATAAATACCGCCACCACTTACTGCATAATTTCTTTTTATCATGCAATTAGTTATATTTAATGTGCTTTGATCATAAATCAATATTCCACCACCATGACTATACCAATATTGATCTTCATGTCCTTGTCCATTAGTAAGTGTGAAACCTTGAATATTTGCATTGGTTTCCTGGTCTATCACTAACACGCAACTATCCAGACGTTGTCCATCTATTATGGTGGAATCGATATAAGCTTCGTTACCTGTAATAAGTTCTAAACTGGCAACCATTATGTTCTTGCCATTATAAATTATATTTTCGTAATAGGTTCCAGGAAAAACGAGAACCGTGTCGGAATTAACAGAAGCATCTATTCCTTCCTGGATGGTTGTGAAGTCACCGGTGCCATCCTGTTTTATCTCCCAGGTTGTAGAACTGAGCCACAAAGGAACACTAAGAAGCACTAATAAAATTATAAG
Source organism: Candidatus Cloacimonadota bacterium (assembly GCA_023133395.1). Lineage (GTDB taxonomy): Bacteria > Cloacimonadota > Cloacimonadia > Cloacimonadales > TCS61 > JACNIV01. Next base: position 2,313 of record JAGLWO010000690.1, read on the forward strand.
ATAAAGTTTCATAATATTTCCTTATTTATCCTTGATCTTGTTTCGAGTCGAAACCTTCGGGCTCGACTCGAGACATTTCTCTAATTGCTAAGCCCCAGCTTGGCAACCTAATCTGTTTTATAGGTATCCAAGCTGGGGCTTGGATACAAGATATATGTTGGTTCAAACCATCTTGGTTGAATCATAATTTTTTAATATCATCTAATTATGAATTACCATTTTTCCATTTCCAATTGAACCCGACTCGAGTTTCATCACCCCGAGTCGAGTTCTAAATTACTCGCAAACAAGACCCAGTTAAATAGCTCCACATTTCACGGGTTGAAAATGTTTGCGTTACATTATTTCAGCAATAACATTTTCTTCGTCAGTTCCTTATTCTTGGTTTTAAGCTTGTAGAAATATAAACCTGTACCGACAGGCTTTCCATTCTCATCTTTGCCATCCCAAATAATCGAATATGAACCTGATTGTTGATTACCTTCAATCAGAGTTTTTACTTTCTGACCTTTGATGTTGTAAATCGATAATTCTATTTTACTTACTGATGGAATTGAATATTCGATTTTGGTCTCAGGATTAAATGGATTGGGATAATTGGTAATCTCTATTGAAGTGACGGCAGGAGTTTCGTTCTGGTTACCTTTAAAAGATACATAATAACAATCCCTGCGAATATCGATTTGAATGGAACCTTTTTCTGTTTTCGATGTTTCCGGATCATAAATGATATACTCGTCGATTCGCTTATTTTGTCCCCTGCTGCCGTAGGAGAATTCGAACGTCAGGTTTTGCCCCTGGTTTTCCAGGATGTAAGAACAAATTTGAGCAGATGTATCCTGAACCACTGTTGCACCCTTACATTCTCCATCTACAAAAGCACCGATCTCAGAAGGAAGATCTTCGGGGTTTAACGATATGAAGACCGGGATATAGTCCGCTTCCTCTTCAAAAGTGAAATCCTGTGATCCAGGAACAATATATTTCCCCCGTGATTCCTGATAATTCCAGGAGAAAGCAGGTACATCGTGTTCACAACAAGCAATAACCATATCACCCGGGCTTAATGTATATGGAACATCATCAGGCCACGCTTGTCCGGGTAACCTTTTCATTGCCCAATGTTGTGTCCTGATTTTGGTCAGATTATCCAGTTGTCCGGCAAATGCATCGTAAACATGTTGGGTTTCTAATAAGAAATAACCTATCCAGTTCTCTTCGTTTTCCCCGGCAAGCTCGAAAGTTGTAGTTGGTTCACATCTTTCTCCAAATACTGTAAAATAACATTCATTCAAAGTACGGAATTTGTAGCCATAAGGACTGGTAATTGGGTGATCTCCATTAAGCCAAACTCCTAAACCTAAATATTCAATTCTTTGAGGTTCCGTATTAGGACCGTGGTCTTTGAATAGAGCATGATCAAGTAAATTAAAGTCTCTAATAGGATACAGTAATTCAGATGCGATATTATCTGGTGGATCCACATTAAGAATATCGTAGGAGAGCCATTTCCAGCCGGCATCCGGAATTGTCCATTGGCTCGGGAAGGTATAGACTTTAGCATCAGTTAAAATATTTTCATAAGTAACAATCTCACCTTCACGAGGAATATATACAAGGGAATACAGTTGCATTGGAGTTACTCCGGTAATAGTACTATCTGTTTTTACACCAACAAAACCTTCATTTAAACCATCATATTCTTTATAAGAAAGGTTATATCCACTAAAATTTCTGAATACATATAATGCTTCACCATCAGAGAGAACTATATTTACTTCATCATCTTGATTATATAATGAATCCCGAAAATTGTATCCACATAAATCCTGCTCATTTAAAGCAGAAATTAAGCTAGCGATAACATCTCCGTTAAATTCAATTATATGAGCCATAATATAATGAAATAAGAGTTCTGTATCACAAACAGTAGCAATATCATCAATAGTATTGCCAAGTATTTCCCAATTTAGTGGATGTATATCAAACCATTCAGGGTTTATTGTCTGGCAATATTGCTTCATTTGCGCTTTTGCATCTTGACATCCATTATGTTGAAATGTGTATGTCTTATCATTCCATTCAAATCTATAAGGATGCTGACCTGCAGCACCTATAGATACGGAACCTCTGTCTCTGTCATGACCCAGCACAATAACTGCTTCGTTATTAGAATCCATTATTCTATCCTCTGCTATTTCTATAGGTTCCGGTACAGTATATACATCAGATGAGAATAATACCGCAAGTGTGTTTTCAACATAATCATCATTGAATACAACTTGAAAAAAACCGGAATCTGGGGTTATTTCTGCAGCTTTTATGCCTATTGTGGCAGAATTTGTTGTTCCCGAAACAGACTGATACTGGATTTTAATATCGTATTTAATGTCGTTAGGAATTGTTTCATCTCTTGTTAGAATTATTTCAAAATCAAATATGCTATTTGGCTCACCATATCTAATAACATCGTCAAACCATACAATCATGCTGTCACTTTCATTGGTATAATAATAGACATCGCCACTACCATCATCTTGACCGTAACCTGGTAGTATTTCAGGATAAAGGTCGTCCCAGAAAGCAAATATTGCCGGTCCAGGTATATTCGGTACATTCGGATCCATATTGTAAATATCTGTATTAAGCCATAGACTATCATCATCTCCAAATCCTATCCAGCCATTTGGATTAATTATTAATGAATCATAAACCACGCCATAAAATTCAAAGTCAAAACCAATACCAAAACGTCCTTTTGCACTATCATTGTGAGTGAATTCAACCGGCTCAACACAATAAAGACTACTATCAATCCAGCTATAAACAGGACCACCTTGATGATTACTATCATTATAGTATTTTCCATAATAATCAGGTCCATGGCATTTATACCAGGTACTGTTATATGGTCCTATCAAATAAAATGCCTGGTTATCAGGATGTAAAGGGTTATAATAATAGAAGCTAATTGTATCTTGTCCATCTTTGTAATATACAACTCCATAACCATCTTCTTGAGCAGACGCACAAGATCGATCTTTTTGAAATTGAAAAAATTCATTGGCAAGATTATTATATTGAGAAATTTGACATCCTTCCTTAGCAAGCATTGCCATAAAATCACACTCTGCATTTAAAAGCATTGTAAAAGAAATTATGACAAATAAAATTGTTATAAGAAGAATAGTTTTAAAACGTGTGTAAAACATAAAGACCTCCTTGTGTTTTTATTTTGTTTAGTAAAAAATAAATATTCTTAAAAATTATTGGGTGTTTGACTCAATTATGCGAGATACTTTTTGTACAATCATAGGCATCGCCTTCCCGTAAAGTGAGTTAGAAAAAACTTATTATTCTTAAACTTTCGTTCTGAAAATCTCTTTTATGATTTATAATTAGATATAAATTAAAAAATTATTTAGAAAATATTTTGTCAATATTTATTTAATTTTTTAAAAATGTATTAAATTGTAAAGGTTTCAATGTTTTTTACATTATTTCATTGACCCATTTTTATGAAATTCTAAATATTGATTATTAGAAAACCAAAAAAGAAAAATAGTATGAATCTGGGGTGATTATGATCCGGAGAAAAAAAACCCGTGTTATAAAAGTTGGTGATGTTCTTATTGGTGGGAATAATCCCATTCCAATACAATCCATGACAAATACAAAAACTATCAATATTCAAAACACAATCGATCAAATTAAGGAACTTATCATTACAGGTTGTGATATTATTCGCGTGGCAGTACCGGATATTGAATCAGCAAAAGCTATAAAGAAGATAAGAGAAGCAATCTCCATCCCGCTGATTGCAGATATTCATTTCGATTATAAACTCGCTATTGAAGCTATAAAAGCTGGGGCAGACGGTCTTCGATTAAATCCAGGAAATATTGGGAGTAAACAGAATGTTCTGAAAGTTGTTGATGCTGCCAAGGAACACAAAATACCAATACGCATCGGTGTAAATAGCGGTTCTCTTTCCAAAGAAAAGATAGAAAAATACGGGGTTACAGCTCAGGGAATTGTGGAAAGCGCTCTGGAACATGTTGCTATTTTGGAAAAAGTAAATTACTATGAAATGAAAATCTCGGTAAAAGCTTCTTCTGTTCCTCTCACCATAGAATCTTACCGACTCCTGAGCGAGAAGGTGGATTATCCTCTTCATTTAGGTGTAACAGAAGCTGGAATAGAATTTTCAGGCAGCATAAAATCTTCAATTGGGATAGGTACTCTTTTAGCTGAGGGAATTGGTGATACAATCAGGGTATCTTTAACTGCCAATCCAATAAAAGAAGTACTTGTAGCTAAAGAAATTTTAAAATCTCTCGGTTTTAGAAAAGGTTTAAATATCATTTCCTGCCCCACCTGCGGAAGAACAGAGATAGATGTTATCTCAATGGCAAATGAAATAAAAAATCAACTGAAAGAATACTCCGAATTTGATCTTACTGTTGCAGTGATGGGCTGTGTTGTTAATGGTCCAGGTGAAGCCCGTGAAGC
>JAGLWO010000691.1 GCA_023133395.1 Candidatus Cloacimonadota bacterium
CAAATTATGAGTTTATCGATGAATATCCGGTTGAAACAAATAATACTTACTGGTACTGGTTGGAAAGCGTTAGCAATTCAAATGACACAGAAATATATGGTCCTACATCCTTAACCATACCTGAAGGAGAAACACCTCCTCAGCTTCCCACAAGAACAGAGCTTTATGCTAATTACCCCAATCCATTCAATCCGGAAACAACAATCGATTTGACCATAAAAGAAGGCGAAATTGGAACACTCTCAATTTACAATGCAAAAGGACAACTTATCGAATCCCATAAATTTGAAGCTGGAGAGTACAACTTTGAATGGGAAGCTTCTTCTTATAGTTCAGGAGTTTATTTCTACAAATTAGAATCTGAAAGTTACTCTGAAACTAAGAAAATGCTGATGATAAAATAAACCGTATTAAGTTTGTCAAAAGGCTGAATGTAAGTTCAGCCTTTTTTTAGTCTAAAGAAAAGAAAATTAATTTGACACAAATATATAAAAACTTTCTTTTGAGATGTTGATTTCTAATAAAATTTCAACAAATTAAAAAATAGGAGGATGTATGAAAAAGTTAGTTTTATTTATTAGTTTTTTGTTTGTGGTGAGTTTAGCGTTTGGGCAACTGCTAATTAATGAAGTAGATTCTGATACACCATCATATGATACTGCTGAATTTATTGAACTCTATGATGGTGGAATTGGGAATCAATCTTTGGATGGATTCGTTGTCGTTTTATTTAATGGTTCTGATGACCAATCTTATTTACCTGCTATTGATTTGGATGGTTATACTACCGATGCAAATGGATATTTTGTAATTGGTTCAACAGGAATGGGAACAGACATTGAGATTTCTCCAGGTAGTTATGGTTGGTTACAAAATGGAGCAGATGCAGTTGCTCTCTATAATGGAGATGATACTGATTTTCCTGAGGATACTCCAGTTACAACAACAAATCTTATTGATGCATTAGTTTACGATACTGATGATGCTGATGACCCTGGATTATTAGTTTTACTCAACGCTAGTGAACCTCAGATAAATGAGAACGAAAATGGTAATAAAGATACAGAATCGATGCAGAGAAGTCCAAACGGTTCTGGTGGTGCCAGAAATACAAGTACATATACAACTGATATACCAACTACTGGTACTCAAAATCCAGATCCACCTACTACAGCTACATTAACCAGAGCCTACGCAATGAGTACAACTTCACTGGATATAGTATATGATATTTCAATTACTTCTGTTGATCCGGGGGATTATAGTTTAACTGGGACTG
>JAGLWO010000692.1 GCA_023133395.1 Candidatus Cloacimonadota bacterium
GAGCCGGTCGCAGTCCTGCAACAACGATATATTTCACCGCAGAGGACGCAGAGCACGCTGAGATCATAATTTATAATATAAAAGGACAACTTGTGAAGACTTTGGAGTGCAATAACAACGTTATTGCAGAAGCGACGGAGTCGCTTTACTACATAATTTGGGATGGAACCGATGAAAATAATCAAACTATCAGTTCAGGTGTTTATCTTTATCAGTTAAAAGTCGATGGAAAGCAGATCGATACAAAAAAGTGTTTATTGTTAAAATAAAAAAACTGGAGGAGTGATGAGAGCTTTTAAAACTTTTATTCTTGTTCTCGTACTTATTTATTTTTCATATAACTTGTTTTCAATTTATCGCGAAGAGGTAATTGAAGATTTCGAGAGTGGTACTATAACTCTAATTTCCTATCCTGGTGAGGATCTTCAGCCAGATGCATGGGAACTGGATACTCTGAATACAGCCAGTCCACAATCCCAATATTCTCTGAAACTTTATGGTAATACCTGGAAAATCGAAATGATAACTCCTGTTACAGTTGATTCAGGTGATGTATGGCAGGTTTCAGCTTACATAGAGGATAAAGGCGAGATTCACAGTTTTGGTGTGATGGATGATGAAAATGTGCTGTTATATTCTCTGGATGGAACTGAAGAACTGAATATCGAAGAATGGGTTACTGTTTTTCAGGGAGCATTTGGAGAAGGAGAATGGAATAATTTCCAGCTTCCAATTGCTGATGACTGGTTTGCCTGGTATGATTATTTCCCGGAAATAACAGGTATAATTTTTATTAACGATAATGATTCCGGAAGCGGTATAGTTTATTTTGATGATATTATAAATATTACAGAAGATTTACCAATCCCTCCTGAAGTCGAGATAACCTATACAATCGGGGAAATATACCGAAGACAAAGCGGAGAACGTAGTGTTGACGTCCAATTTTATGGAGAAGTTACAGACCCGGACAGTGATGAACATGAATTTTACTGGCTTTTTGGAGATGACTCTACCAGCACCCTGCAGGATCCATTTCATACCTACACAGTTGAAGATGACCACGAATATACAGTATTATTGGAAGTTGTAGATGATACAGACCGCTGGGGTCAGGCTGTATGTCAGATTGAAGTTGACGAAGGACCCACAACTTTCCCTGTAACAATGAATTTCACAGGTGATATTATGCTTGCACGTGGTTATGAACAAGGAGGTGGAATCATCCCAACCCAGGGGGTCGAAGCTATCTTTGAACCTACACTTCCGGTTTTAGGGGACGCTGCAGATATCACTATAGCAAACCTTGAGTGTCCCTTTACCACTCATACTCAGCATCATCCCACCAAAACAATATATTTCAAAGGTAACCCGGATAACGTAGAAGGATTGGTTTATGCCGGTATTGATGTTGTTACACTTGCTAATAATCATATCCTCGATTACCTGCTACCCGGACTCCAGGAAACTCAGTCTGTTCTGGAAGAAGCTGGCATTGCCCATTCAGGAGCTGGAGCAAATTCTTATGAAGCATACCTACCGCTGTTCCATTCCAAATCAGGAGTGAGTATCGCCTTCCTGGCTTCATGTGATAGAACAGGACAGTATAACAACTATCAACCGTATTTGAATGCGGGTTATAATAAATCTGGATTCGCTTATATGACACCCTACTACGTAATGCAGCAGATTCAGGATGTAGAAGAATATGCAGATCTAATCGTAGTCGAAGCTCATTCTGGAAGTGAATATTCCACTGCGCCAGGTGCAAATTATGATTATTCAAGTATCTTTGCAGGTTGGGATGAAAAGGATTTCATGGAAGATGAGGATTATACTCCCAGAATTGATATCCCTCACATGTGGGATATTGAGATCAGACATCATATGATAGATTCCGGGGCAGATCTGGTAATTTGCCATCATCCACATATTATTCAAGCAGTTGAAATATACAATGGCAAACTCATCGCTCATTCTCTTGGTAATTTTGCCTTTGATTTAAGCTATTCTGAGACTTTCCCAACAATGATTCTGAATACAAAAATCAACGAAAATGGATTTTACGAATATACAATTACACCTGTCTATTTAGATGATTATATCCCAAAACCTGCAACAGGAGAACTTGGAAATCATATCCTGGATTATATAGCAAAAAAATCGAAAGACCAGAATACGTATCTTTATGTTGATCGCATTGATATCTTAGCAAATGTAATAATTGATACTTTGAATATGGACATTAAAACTAAAGATTATGAATGGCAAATTGATTTCCAGGAAGTTGAAGATTTTTTTGTTTCTGATGCCCTACGATTGCCCCGAAAGGGTAATATATCATCGATTGATTATATTTATCCTTATGGGAATTATGAATTCCGAGTAGGTCGGGAAATAGTCTGGTTTGGAAATTTTGAAGATGAAGGTTCTACCGGGTGGAATGTGAATAGCGATGATGAATGGATTGATGATACGGTTTCTTACGAAGGAGAATGTTCTTTATGTCAAAGAAGATATCCAGACTCTGGTGATAATATAGTTACAAACTTAGAAAAAAGGATGAAACGATACTCAGATGGAGAATATTCTATTCACGGTTACATTAAAACACAAAACGGAGCAGATGTAACCATACAAGCTCGTTATTACACTAATAGA
>JAGLWO010000693.1 GCA_023133395.1 Candidatus Cloacimonadota bacterium
CTATCTCTATTTTTTTGTTTGGTGATTTTAGAGGTATGGAAAAGCCAAAGGTCAATGCCTGTTCCATGATTATTTCATTATTTTTCTCAAAAGGAAGTTTACGAATATATCCACCTATCCTCAATGGAATTCTTTCATACCAATCTCCATAACCGCTCAAAGGATCGTATGCAAACCCGATTCCAAATTTATAAGAGTTATTTTCATAAATATCGGTTTCTTCACACATCTCATAATAAGCATCAAAAGAAGCTTTATATTTTTCCAGAAACTTCCAGGTGATTCCTCCTGAAATTTTCTGAGGAACTTCAAATAAAAAATCGTCTGCTAAATCCAATGTGTCTGCATAGGGTGCGTGTCCATATTTAAATTTTGTTTCACCTTCCAGTTTTGCGTATGAAGAATAAACAGCACCAAAAGAGATATTCCCATATTTTTTACTTATTCCCAGAGAAAACCCAGGATTTTTAAAGGTCTTTTCAATTTCATATTTCGTATCTGTGTAGTTAATATCATCGAAATCAAGTTTCCAATACCTAATTCTGTGACCAAGATAGTAATTTAAAGCAATGCCGAAATTTATATAAGGATTTTTAAATGAATAAATAGCATCTGCTTTAAAGATATTAGAGCTTAGTCGATTTATTTCGTTATATTCCAAGGTGTCTCCAAAGCTGATTACCCAAGATTGTTTTTCATTCTCCAGATTCCCGGATGAGGTAGCATTGAAACTGAAAGCAAACCTGTGATTTCTGATAGGAACTGCAATTGTAAAATACGGGAGATATAAGCCATCATCTCTAAAGTCATTACCCTGGTCATCTTTATACCACATATATCCCATTGAAACTGCAGTAGAAAATAAAACTTTATTAGTTGTAACAGGAATTGAAGGGTTGGTAAAATTCGGATTTATCCTGAAAAGGTCAGCAGAACCTGTCTCTCCCATTCCCAGTCCATAAACATCATTTCCATAATATTGAACAGGCATACCTTCAAACGAAAAAATCGAGTTTCCAAGAAGCGAGGTTGAAACAATAATCAGGATTATTAGAAATCTATATCGCATTGATTCTCCTATTTTAGTAAAAAATCATTTAATTATTACAAAAAAAATTAATGTTCTTTTCTTTGTCAATTTTAAGTTGGAATGACATGAAAAGTCATGTATCATTTTTTCACTGTTAGTAACAACCCACAAATTTTTCCTTGCCATAATTTGTTTCTATTTATTTTTAGCTTTTCGGTTTATTATTAATAATAATATTAATTAATAATCGAAGTCTTTCGGGTTAAGGAGAGGTAATGGCAGCAACATCCGACATCAGGAATGGGCTGATCATAAAGTTCAAAAATGACCTTTATGAAATAACGGAATTCCAGCATGTAAAACCCGGTAAAGGCTCTGCATTTGTTCGTACAAAACTGAAAAATGTAAAATCTGGTAAAGTCATAGATAATACTTTTAGAATCAGCGAAAGAATAGAAGAAGTGCGAATTGAAAAACACAAAAAGGAATATCTCTATTTTGATGGTGATTTCTATGTGTTCATGGACACAAGAACGTACGAGCAAATGAACGTTCCGAAAGAAATTATCGGAGATAAAGATAAATTCCTTATAGAAAATATGGAAGTTGCTATGAAGCTTGACCCAAATGGTGAAATATTCGGTCTTGAACTTCCGGTAACTGTGATCCAAGAAATCGCAGAATGCGAACCTAACTTTAAAGGAAATTCTGCTTCAGTCAGTACTAAAAAAGCTGTAACTAATACTGGTTTATCTATTATGGTTCCATTCTTTATCGAAACTGGTAACAAAATTAAGATCGATACCAGAACCGGTGAATATTTAGAAAGAGCATAGAATGTTGGAATAGGTTGATTGACAAAACCTTGTAAATCAATAATTTCGTTTAAGAATTCAGGGAGATTAAGATGGCTAAAGTAAGATCGTTTGCAGCAAAGCTTGCTCATCAGAGCAGTTCCGAAGGAAAGGTTCTTTGCCCAAAATGCAAATCAGAAGTTAAGAAAATTAAACTCATAAGAGCTCGAAAATCCAAGGCAAATAGCTGGACTCCAAAGTATGAATATGTGAGCATATGCAAGTGCAATGAAGACGACATAAGATCTGGAAAAATTTAAGTAAATTTGTTCTATAATTAACCACCAAAATACCCTCTTGTCCCTTGATAAGAGGGTGTTTGCATATTTTTAATGGAGCTTTAATGAAGAGAATTTTTCTGTTGTTATTAATAATTACATCCATATTTTCAATATTGTATTCTGTCCCTCCTGTTCCTTTAAAAACTTCAGGTATTCTGGAAATTAAAGAATATCCCTCAGAAATTTATTCACATTCAGTAAACAGGTGGAATTTCACCCTTCCCCAGGATAT
>JAGLWO010000694.1 GCA_023133395.1 Candidatus Cloacimonadota bacterium
AGGCAGCAATCCAAAGTTAGCATTCATGGGTTGGAAGTTCTTGTTTTCTGTGATCAAATGTCTCCAGAGTTGACCGGAGATGGTTGTTTCAGGAAGTAACTCGATCAGCTTAGTTAAGCTTGGTTGCGACCAGGTTGGACTCATTACATTTTGCGAAACAAGCAATCCACTTAAAATAGATTCCACATAACCTTCCACTCCGCTGAGTTGACCTGCAATATAAATATTCGATTTATTTTTTAATGATAAATTTTCATTTAAAATGTGCGGTCCATTCAAATAGGTGTTTCTATGAATGGAGCCATAGCGCAAAAATTCTGCCTTTTGCAATCCAGGAATCATGCGAAAGATCTTTTTCTGTTCACCATATTTCAGCATTGTCTGGCAGCCGACCAGGTTATAGGAAGTTTTATCTTTATTCTCTGTTCTCAGTTGAATTACCGCATACGGTCTTTCACCCGTTTTGGGATCTTCCAGCCCCACTGGACGCATCACTCCGTAGCGAAGTGTATCTTTTCCACGCCTTGCAAGTTCTTCGATGGGAGTACAATTCTCGTAAAAATGGAAATCAACATTTGAAAAGAATTTAGATTCAAATTCCTTTGCTTCGTGTTTCTCTGCTTCATTCAAAGTTTCTACAAATTGGTAATATTCATCTTTAGAAAATGGACTGTTTAGATAATCAGCTTCGCCTTTATCGTAACGTGTTTTCTCATAAATGATATTTCTATCCAAACTCTCTGCAGAAACGATAGGTGCAATTGCATCAAAGAAATAGAGCTGTTCATTCCCGATAATTTCAATCAGGCTTTTTGTTAGATGCTCAGAAGTAAGGGGACCGGTTGCAACTATTGTTAAATCATCATCTAACTCTGTAACTTCTTTACGATGGATTGAAATATCCGGATGAGATTCAATGAGCGTTGTGACTTTTCTGCCAAAAAGATCACGATCGATAGCCAGCGCATTCCCCGCTGGAACACTGCATTCTTCAGCGATAGGAAGCAGTTTACATCCCAATATCTTCATCT
>JAGLWO010000695.1 GCA_023133395.1 Candidatus Cloacimonadota bacterium
GATGAAAAATTACTCTGGGAAAGTGGAGTGATGAAATATTCAGACCCTGCAAAGCCAGTGGAAATTGATATTTCAGGAGTAAATAAATTAAGGCTTCATGTCGATGGTGCTGAAGATGGAATTAGTTATGATCACGCTAACTGGGCAAATGCAAAGATAAAGAAATAATAAGAAGCTTTTGGAACTATTATTGCATCTTAAATTCAACATAAAGATTCCAACCTGAAAAATAAGAACAAGGAGTTTATGATGAAACTTAGCAATTTAGTGTTTCTATTTTTATTGTTTAATTGCTATTTATGCGCAACTATTATAAACATACCGGCAGACCAACCAACAATCCAGGCAGGGATTAATGTAGCAGTTAATGGCGACATAGTTCTTGTTCAACCTGGTACTTATTTTGAGAATATTAATTACAATGGAAAGTATATTACAGTTGCATCTTTGTTTTATACTACTCAGGATACTTCTTACATCTTCCAAACAACAATCGATGGAAACCAAGAAGGAAGAGTTGTAACTTTTGTAAATGAGGAAAATTTAACTGCTGTTTTGACAGGTTTTACAATTACAAACGGAAATGCTTCTTCCGGTGGCGGTATTCATTGTTTTGCTTCCAGTCCGAGTTTACAGAATCTTTTTATAACGGGTAATTCTGCTTCTTCCGGTGGAGGTATTAGCTGTTGGAAGGGTTCCGTTCCGAGTTTACAGAATGTAACGATAATGAATAATTCAGCTGACAATTCCGGCGGTGGAATTTATTGTATTTGTGAATCCAATCCGAATTTGGAGAATGTAACAGTAACAAATAATTCTGCTGCTTTTCAAGGTGGCGGAATTTGCTGTAATGAATCCAATCTGAGTTTTGATACAGAAAACAGATGTAATATCTATCTGAATAATGTTATGAACAACAGGGGTTATGGTGTGGATATTTATGCTTCTTATTGTGATATAATAAATGTTATTGTAGATACTTTCACAGTATTTACACCAACTGATTATTATGCATCTCCAATTATCAATTTCACTTTTGATATTATACATTCTATTCAAGATTCATTAATAAATTCCGACCTTTATGTATCGGTTGATGGCGATGATGACAATTCCGGAACCACTGCGGATGATCCTTTAAAAACTATCAGATTTGCATTATCAAAGATATATACGGATAGTTTGAATCAAAATACAATTTATCTTTCACCGGGAATATACAGCTCCGAAACAACCGGAGAGACATTTCCCATTGAATGGAGTAATTTTGTTTATTTAGAAGGAAGTGTAGAAGATGAAACGATATTGGATGCAAATAATGAAACCGGAGTTATGAGATTTCATTATGTAAATGATGCTATGATAAAAAACATTACTATTAGAAATGGCAATACTCATAGAGGTAGCGGTATTTATTGTTCTTATTCCAGTCCAAGTTTAGAAAATGTTACGATAACAGATAATTTTGCTTCCAACTGGGGTGGCGGGATTTACTGTATTCAATCCTCACCAAATTTGGAAAACGTAACCATAATAGATAATTCTGCTCATTATGGTGGTGGGGGAATTTTTTGTATTTATTATTCAAATCCAGGTTTAGTAAATGTAACTTTAACAGGTAATTCTGCTTCTGGTAATGGTGGCGGCATTTACTGTTATTCAAATTCCAGTCCGAATCTTACAAATGTAACCATAACAGGTAATTCCGCTTCTGGTAATGGTAGCGGTGGTGGGATTTACTTTTGTCCTAATTCCAGTCCGAGTCTTACAAATGTTTCAATAACAGGTAATTTTGCTTCTGATAACGGCGGTGGAATTTATTGTACTAATTCCTCCCCTGCTTTAGAAAATGTAACCATAACAGGTAATTCCGCTTCTGATTCTGGTGGTGGGATTTGTTGTTATTCTAATTCCGGTCCAAGTCTTATAAACGTATCAATATCAAATAATTCTGCTATCAATGGTGGTGGAATTTACTGCAGGGATTCTAATCCAATTTTCAATATTGAAAACAGATGCAGTATTTATCTGAATAATACTATTAACAGTAGAGGTTATGGTGTAGATATTTACGCTTATGACTGTGATACAATAAATGTTTTTGTAGATACTTTTACTGTATTGTTACCAACTGACTATTATGCATCTCCAATCAATAGTTTTACTTTTGATATTATGCATTCCATTCAAGATTCATTAATAAATTCCAACCTTTATGTGTCTGTTGATGGAGATGATTCCAATACTGGAACTACTCCGGATGAGCCTTTAAAAACTATAAGATGCGCATTGTCGAAAATATTTGCAGATAGTCTGAACCAAAATACAATTTATCTTGCACCGGGAATATACAGCTCAGAAACAACAGGAGAAATATTTCCTATAGAATGGAGTAATTATGTCTGCTTAGAAGGAAGTACAGAAGAAGAAACGATATTAGATGGAAATAGTGAAAGCAGAGTTATGCAGTTTAATTATGTAACTGAGGCAGTTCTTACAAATATTATCATAAGAAATGGTTATGCTTATAAAGGTGGTGGAATATACTGTTTTGAATCCAGTCCGAGTTTAGAAAATGTAACAATATCAGGTAATTCTGCTTCGAGATGGGGTGGTGGAATTTACTATGATCATTCTTCACCTAATTTAGAAAATGTAACCATCTCAGGTAATTCTGCTTCTGAAAAGGGTGGTGGAATATATTTTAGAAACTCTAATCCAAATTTATCCAATGTAACAATTTATGGAAATACAGCTAATATTTTTGGTGGTGGTATATATTTTTATGACACTGACCCAATTTTCGATCCTGAAAATCGTTGTAATATCTATCTGAACTTTTCATCTTCTTCCGGGAATGATATTTCTGGTTCTAGTACAGATGTAATTGTTGATACTTTTACTGTATTAAATCCAACTGATTATTTTGCTTATCCGGTTAATAATTTTACATTTGATATTCTTAATTGTAAAATTGAACCTGTAAATCAAGATTTATATGTAAGTCCTGCAGGTTCAAATAATAATAGCGGTTTAACGCCGGATGATCCCTTACTCACGATCTCTTATGCTCTTGTAAAAATTATCCCGGATAGTACAAATCCCGGAATTATATACTTATCAAATGGAACTTATTCTCCTTCTCAAACCGGTGAATTCTTTCCTTCAAATTGCAGAAGTTTTATTTCATTGAAAGGTGAAAGTATGAACTCTGCAATATTAGATGGTGAGGGAATGAGCAGAGTTCTATATTGTGATAACGATAACGATTTTTCTATACGAGATCTGACAATCAGAAATGGTAATGATGAGGAAGGAGGTGGTATATATTTTTATCAATCCAGTCCTTCTTTAGAAAACATTACTATAACAAATAATTCTGCTTCTGCCAGAGGAGGTGGGATTTATTGCAGGTCTAATTCCAACCCGATTTTGGAAAATATTAGCATAATAAATAATTCTGCTTCTGGTGATGGCGGCGGAATCTATTGCACTGGTTCCGATCCGAGTTTACTGAATGTAATCATAGCAAATAATTCTGCTTCTAATAACAGTGGAGGGTTTTCCTGTAATAACTTTTCTAATCCAAATTTAGAAAATGTTACAATCACAGGTAATACTGCAAATAATGGAGGAGGTGTTTTCTGTTTTAATTCTGCCGATCCTGTTTTAATGAATAGTATATTATGGAATAATTCACCGCATGAAGTTTTTTTTACTGGAGCTGCAAACACAAACACAATCACAATTTCATATTCTGATATTCAAGGTGGAGAAGCTGCAATTGTAACAAATGATAATGGTACAGTAAATTGGTTAGAAGGCAATATTGATGCAGACCCATTATTCGCAGACACCCTTTATCATTTAAGTTCTGCATCTCCCTGTATAGATTCAGGTAATCCCGCTCCAATCTATTATGATCCTGAAGACCCGGATAATCCAGGTTTTGCTTTGTATCCGTCAATGGGAACAATAATCAATGATATGGGAGCTTATGGTGGTCCTAATGCTTCTGGCTGGATATATGTTTCTGTGGAAGATGAGCTTGTTATCGAACCTGTGTTATGTAATCTTTATCAAAACTACCCCAACCCCTTCAACCCGATCACAACAATTTCTTTTAATATTTCTCGCAAAGACGCAAAGAACGCAAAGATAATTATTTATAATATCAAAGGGCAAAAAGTGAA
>JAGLWO010000696.1 GCA_023133395.1 Candidatus Cloacimonadota bacterium
AAATATAGTAGAGTTTTTCTGATAGTTCATCCCAGTAGAATTGATCGAAAAGGTTGTTTTTCTGCCAGTAGAAGGAATGCTGTAAACTGATTTTTGCATTCCAGTTTACAGCTATGTAGCCATTATCTTTTTCTTCAAACAAAAGGATTGTTTCATTATTGAATTTAATAATTCTCGGATAGCTTTCCGGTTTTATGATTTTATCATTTAAATAGGCAGGAAAACCTGGAGCCAATGTGCCATTGAGGGTAATGGCAAATGCTCTATTCCCTGCTCCAAAGACCAGATAAACCTGACCATCATTGAGGAAATCACCCATCGCAAGCTGGGATGGTTCTTCAGAAGTATATGGAGATAACCTGAATATCTCTTCTGATTTGCTGTTTTGGATTTTGTAGATATTTCCATTTTCATTCTGGATGAAAACGGAATTATATTGCGGATTGGTATCAGTATAACAAACAGGTGTGAAAGTCTCATTGAGGTTCGATATAGCTACATAAGTGTTTGCTTCGGGATTTTCTGGGTCAATGAAATAGACTTTGTCATTTGAAGTAGCAATAATATGAAAACCATTGTAAGCAAGTCGAGCATTTGGTATGTTCAATTCTTCATCGTTAATGAATAATTTTTCTATAGTAGCTATAGTTGAAATTGATAATTCTTCGATGTAAAGAGGTGCATCAATAATGTCTGTAGAGAATGATTGAATTTCAGTATTTTCCGGTGTTACTGAGGTTAGAACATCATTGTTAATTATACTATATTCATCTTCTCCATCATTATTCGTATCTGAAGGGAAAATTGGTTGGGATGGAATGTTTTCGTATGAAATCGTTACCCCGAAATTATCTTCCCAGGTTTCATCGATTCTCGAAAAGAAGTTAATTCCATTTTCAGAAACTACCAGGAAAGTAGGAAAACTATAAGAACTTCCAACAGAACCTATTGCCAAAAGAGAATCAAATTCTGCGATTTTTTCGGTTCCGTCAAAGAGCTGTGTCCCAAATTTGAAGGACATGGTTCTCTCAATACCCGGTTCAATCGAGTAACTGCTGATATCATAAATCGAAAATATGGATGGGTCTCCGCTATTAGTTATTAAGGCGGGTGCCGAAACAGCTGAGAGTTCATCGTTGAAGATAGTACCGATGAATTCTTCTTCTCCATTTATATTAATTATCGTCTCATCATCCCAGCTGGTAAAAAAACCTTCTTCATCGATGATAGGCATATATTTGAAATATGGCTCGTAAGCAGTTCCATACCAATACATGGAATATGGATTCCCAATATCGTCGATGTTATCTGCTTCTATAATTTTTACTGCTCTGTGAGAATGGTAAATGTTAACAGTATTATTTTCAAAGTTGTTGTTTTCTTCCAATATGTTTTCATCTATATGCCAGATTAGAAGTCCACCACCATAGTCATTTCCATCTTCATCAGGCCATCCAGGATGAAGGTAATCGTATTCATAATTTGGTTCAAAATCATCAGGATCAGTGGAGCTTGGACAGAGAATTACTCGATAGTCATTTTCACCTGGAGTTATTGGCAATGCTCCAAGCAATCCTATTCCCCCGTCACCGTCAGGATCGACCTGTCGATTTTCAATTAGAATGTACTCTGTATCATTAAGTGGTACTTTAATGAAATAAGCGGAGCTGTCTGTAATCGAAGAAGCTTCGAATATTTTTTCTGCTGGTAGTACAGTAATGTTTTCATCGAAACTAAAGTCAGAGATATCCTTCAAAATACCACGTGCTCTGTAATTGTCTTCAAAAGCCAGTGTGCGTGACCATACACATGGAAAACCTGGAATTGTTCCTTCCATGTAATAAACTATATCAGGTTCTTCATCACCATTTTCATCATATCCAAAACCAAGTAATATTGAACCACCACTATCCATAATATCAAAATATCCTACCTGTGGTGTGTTGTTTTTCGTGTTATACAGGTCAACAAAGCCAATCGAGTGCCCGAATTCATGAACCATTACAGCATTGATAACTCCATAATTGTAAACTTCCGGAATTGAGCCACTGTTATCAGTATCTATATCCTGTGTTATTGTTTCAGGAATATTACAGGCATGATCAATAATAAAGCCATCATCAACAATAGCTTCTTTACCATCTCCGACTTTTATAAAGAAAGATGGAATATCTGCAGGAGTATCGCCGAAGATGTCATGTTGCCAGTCTGCTCCAGCATGGATAAACATAAAATGTTCATACTGGCTGAAGTCTATGTTTTCATCTTCGTCGGCTTTTGTAAAGGCATCCAGGAAGTATTCTTCAAAGCGAGAAACCATCAGGTCCGGGTCAGCGCCTGGAGGATTATAATAGCTCATTTCGTATGGTAGAGTGTAAGCTTGAAAATCTCCAGGTGATGATTGAGGAAAAACATCGATTTCGACCTCAAAAGAACCGTAACTTACAGCAAGATAATAATATCTGAGTGCTTCCAACTGATTTACAAAATATTCATAATCATGAGGAGGTTTTCCAAAAGTAATAGGATAATCCCCGGGGTCTTGTATAAATTTTCCGATACCTGTAGTTTGAGGGTCATTATCTTCCTGGAATTCGATAAGAAGAACTAATAATTTATTTGCATCTCTACTATTTAGATCGATTGTTCTGGTTCCGGAAAGATATTTTTCAATAGGATGGACTCTTTTCTCTGATTCAAGAGGATATTTTTCTTTCTGAACGTATATTTTTTTCGCGTAAGATAATTTTGGAAAAACAAGACCTAAAACTATCAAAGCTGATAGTAAAAGTTGTTTCATAGAATGATTAGAATTCAACTTTTATAGAAAGAGTCTGGTTATAGTCCTGTAAATCACCACCAGGCTGGAAAGCATAATCAATATTGACTAAATATTCCTTGGAAAATGTGTAGTGAAATCCAGCTCCAAATGAGAATCCAGTAATTTCACCTTCTCTGTCTGCAATGTAACCTGTTCTTAAGGAAAGAAGATTTAAATATACGTACTCAACTCCCATGTTCCAAATGATTTCCCGGATCTCTATAGAGTTAATAAAATTATTAAAGGAAGCGAAATCATCGATTTTATTCCCTGCATCATCTGTGCGTTTACCGAAGTCATCTGTCCAGGCAGTAAACATTCTCTTAAATACTGGATCATCATTTGCTAATACTTTATTCATATCAAGATTGACTGTAAATTTGTTAAGTTCGGATTCCAAAACTTTGTAAGAAAATCCCATTCTCCAGTTCATTGGGAGAGGGTCTGCTTGAGATTCATTTATATAAGTTATGTTGGGACCGATATTCTGAAAGTTGAAACCAAAATCAAGCTTTTCAACAGGAATGCTGTATTTTGAAAGTCCAGCTTTTTTCAGACCTGTAATTGATGCAACACCATTATAAAGAGATAGAGCTCCATTATATGGAGATACAAGAATCTGTCCAAAATCGACACCTTTATGTTTTAAACCGAGATCAAATGCATAGCTCATTCCTTGACCCTTTACACCTTGTTCAGTCTCACTTGGTCCTTCAGGAGCAAGGTCACTAAAGATAAATTTAAAGGTTAAACCAGTTCCAGTTTTATGACTTAATTGATATCCATAAGTTATTGCTACTGCAAGATCATAACTTTCGAAAGTACTAATGACTTCTCCATCCTCACTTGTTTGGTCCTGTTTTCCATAAGTCATATATGTTGCGTTAATACCGACGTTCCCAAGATCTTCAACGTATTTATTCCCGGCAATATGAAAGTAATATATATCATTAAAAACTTCACCAAGCCAGTTTGAATACATACTGGCGAGTTGGCTTTTTCTGTTAAATGCCATTGCACCGGGATTCCAGTAACCAGCAAATCCATCGTCTACTTGAGCAACATAAGCCTGCCCCATTGCACTAGCTCTTGAACTTGGTTCAATTAATAGGAATATAACAGCTGCATTTGAGATCGCATTAGCTGTAAATGGAACCATAAAAGCTATAATAAGGGTAAGTGCGATAATTCTAGATTTCATTGTTTTTCCTCCAGATAATAACATTTTTGGTAAATATTGAAAAATAAATTGTTGTTCTAGCAATTATAAATAAAAACCCCCATAATCTTTTTATGGTGCCGAAGGCCGGACTCGAACCGGCATGAGTAAAAAACTCGGTGGATTTTGAGTCCACTGCGTCTACCAATTTCACCACTTCGGCGTAGGCTGAGTATCAAAAAAATACCTATTTCTAATGTCAAGCCTTTTTTAGGGTATAAAAAATATTAAAGTAGTAGTATAAATAGTAATCTATAATGATAAAAAATAAATTAAAAAAGGAGTTTCCAAAGACAGGAAACCCCTTTAAATTTTTGAACTTACTATTACAGAGAAAATTAGTACATTCCCGGCATTCCGCCACCACCCGGCATAGGTGGTATGTTTTCTTTTTCAGGGATATCGGTTACAATACATTCTGTAGTTACAAATAATCCTGCGATACTGGTTGCGTTTTGAACTGCACTGCGAACAACTTTTGCTGGGTCTATAATCCCAGATTTGAAGAGGTTTTCAAATTTGTTTGTATCTGCATTATATCCAAAATGAATATCATCTGAAGCTTTAATCCTTTCAACAATAATGGCACCTTCTTCGCCAGCATTTGCTGCAATGAAATATGTAGGCTTAGAAAGAGCACTTTTCAGAATACTAGCACCGACAGTTTCTTCATGAGAATCAAGTTTAAGTTTATCAATAGCTCTTGCAGCATATATCAAAGTAGCACCACCACCTGTAACAATACCTTCTTCAACTGCTGCACGTGTTGCATGAAGAGCATCATCTACTCGAGCTTTCTTTTCTTTCATTTCTGTTTCTGTAGCTGCACCAATTTTGATTACTGCTACACCACTGCTGAGTTTAGCTAGTCTTTCCTGGAGTTTTTCTTTATCATAATCAGATGTA
Source organism: Candidatus Cloacimonadota bacterium (assembly GCA_023133395.1). Taxonomy (GTDB): domain Bacteria; phylum Cloacimonadota; class Cloacimonadia; order Cloacimonadales; family TCS61; genus JACNIV01. The sequence goes on from JAGLWO010000696.1 coordinate 4,947, forward strand.
GTTTCTTCGATTTGAGCTTTAATCTGTTTAATCCTGCCTTCAAGGTCTTCCTTTTTACCAGCACCTTCTCTTATAGTTGTGTTTTCTTTATCAATGATCACTTTTTTAGCAGTTCCAAGGTCAGTAAGTTTAGTTGAGTCTAGTTTTCGTCCCAGTTCTTCTGAAATTACCGAACCACCAGTAAGAATTGCAATGTCTTCCATCATAGCTTTTCTTCTGTCGCCAAAGCCTGGAGCCTTAACTGCAGCTACGCTTAGGGTTCCGCGAAGTTTATTGACTACAAGTGTTGCCAGAGCCTCGCCTTCAATATCTTCTGCTATTATAAGGAAAGGTTTACCTGTTTGAGCCACTTCCTGTAAAATAGGAAGTAGGTCTTTCATAACACTGATCTTCTTATCGAAAAGTAAAATATAGGAGTCTTCGAATTCGGTTATCATTTTGTCAGCATCGGTAATGAAGTAAGGTGAAAGATATCCACGGTCGAATTGCATACCTTCAACTTGCTCAAGAATAGTATCAATAGATTTGGCTTCCTCTACATTGATAATACCTTCATTACCCACAGCCTTCATAGCATCAGCAATAAGTTTACCGATTTCCATATCATTGTTGGCAGATATAGAAGCAATTTGAGCAATTTCATTTGAGTCTTTTACTTCTTTGCTAAGTTGTTCAATTTTTTTCACCACTGCTTTTGATGCTTTTTCAATTCCTCTTCTAAGATACATAGGATTAACACCTGCGGTTACATGTTTGAGTCCTTCTTCAATAATGGCTTGAGTGAGGATAGTAGCAGTTGTGGTACCATC
>JAGLWO010000697.1 GCA_023133395.1 Candidatus Cloacimonadota bacterium
TCTGTTGGAGCTTTGAAAATAAAGAGTAAGCTTAAGGAAGAAATTAAGAAATTCAATTTAGAAGACGAAGTTCAGGTCATTCTTACAGGAAGTAGTTGGCTTTGTACAAAGGGACCAACATTAATTGTTCAACCTGATGATGTAGTGTATCAATATTTAAAAGAAGAAGATATCCCTAATTTGGTTGAAGAGCATTTTTTAAAAGGAAGACCTGTTCATTCTTTGATGTATATCCATCCTGAAGAATTACATCCTATTGAAAAATTACAGGATATTCCTTTTTATCATGACCAGAGACTTATTGCTCTTTGGAATAGAGGGATAATAGATCCTGATGAGATTGATGAATATATTGCCAGAGATGGATATAAAGCATTGGTAAAAGTTTTACAAGATATGACACCGGAAGATGTAATACAAGAAATAAAGGATTCCGGTTTAAGAGGAAGAGGAGGAGGAGGTTTCCCAACAGGGTTGAAGTGGGATTTTTGCAGAAAAAACCCGGGTTCTCCAAAATATTTGATTTGTAATGCTGATGAAGGTGATCCCGGTGCTTTTATGGATCGCTCGATTATTGAAGCTGACCCACATTCTCTTATTGAGGGAATGTTGATCGCAGCTTATGCCATTGGTTCAGAAAAGGGTTATGTTTATGTGAGAAGTGAATATCCTCTGGCTATTAAAAGGTTAGATAGTGCAATCATTAAAGCCAGAGAATACGGATTACTTGGAAAGGGTGTATTTGGTTCCGATTTTAATTTTGATGTGGAAATATTTCGTGGAGCTGGTGCATTTGTTTGTGGAGAAGAAACATCTTTAATTCATTCGATAGAAGGTGAACCAGCAGAACCCAGACAGAGACCTCCATTTCCTGTAGAAAAAGGACTTTGGGGGAGTCCTACAAATATAAATAATGTTGAAACATTATCCTGTTTACCAAGAATAATAAATTTTGGAGCAAAATGGTTTGCCAGTATTGGTACTGAAAAAAGCAAAGGAACAAAGGTATTTTCATTGGCAGGGAAAATAAATAATTCCGGACTCGTGGAAGTGCCGATGGGAATAACTCTGCGGGAAATGGTGTTTAAGATTGGTGGCGGAATTCCAAATAGAAAGAAATTTAAAGCTGTTCAGACAGGAGGACCCTCCGGTGGTGTTATTCCTGAAAGCATGCTTGACTTACCTATTGATTATGAACGGATACAGGAAGCCGGAGCAATTATGGGTTCCGGCGGAATGATTGTTATGGATGAAGATGATTGTATGGTTGATATTGCCAGGTATTTTATTGAATTCACCAGAGATGAATCCTGTGGAAAGTGCTCCTCCTGCAGAGAAGGTTTGGATGCAATGTATGAGATTTTAACTAATATTTGTGAAGGAAATGGTAAAGAGGGAGATATAGAATT
>JAGLWO010000007.1 GCA_023133395.1 Candidatus Cloacimonadota bacterium
GCGAGTCAAGCCTTGCCTATGTTTTGCTAATCACCAAATCTTGGATTTACAATATTATTATAAATGGAGCCAAATGAATAGCTTAGTCCGATAGAAGCAAAATAGGAATATTGAGTTTCAAGTTCTTTTCTCTGCAAAAGCAGCTCTTCTGTGGAAACATCTCCGGCTGAAATCGATAATTGGTTATGTATCCGTGATATATTTCCCCATAGATTAAAAGAAAGCCCTTTAAATATCCTCCATGAAATATCGCTGCGTAAAGTTAATTTATTTTTTTCATAACTATCCAAAATCAGATCATCGATGATCAGATATTGAGAAGCAATAATGCTTGCACTCACGGATCCCCAAGATTGGATATATTCGATCTCATTTGTAAAGGAATGTTTCAGGGTTTTTTCAGATAATTTTCCATAAATAGTTTCTTCGTGGTAATCTGTAAATCCCGGATGGAGTTTATATTGCAGACGTAACTGCTTCCTGTTCGATTCCGAATATGGAAAAATATTATATTCTATTCCTGGTGAAATGCCTACACTTAAATCTATATTACTATAAGAGGAATCATAAATATATGACCAAAGACCATAAGACCAGTGATCATTAATAGATTTTATCACAGAAGCGTTGAAGCTTTTACTGTCCGATGAACTTTCAGTTACAACGTCACCATAATCGAATTTATCCTGATTATAGCTACCAAAAAAACTAAACTCAATTTTAATTTCCTTAGTTACTCTGTTAGCCGAGATAGAACCCCAAAGACTTAAAAAGCTTGAAGTTTCCTGCCCACTCAGGAAACAACTTACATCGATCTCGAATACCCAGTTGTTCCATCTATCTATGATCTCTTCCTTTTTTTGTTCTATTGGAAAAGATATCGTAATTTTATCAGCAAGGTTTGTTCTAGAAAAATATCTTATTAGCCCCAGCTTGATCGTCTGCACACTTTTTCGTCTTTCATCGTCATCTGTATCATCCTTTTCCAAAATAAATGTTAACGATTCGTCGATTCCCTCGAAACGTTTCTGACCTGTGAAATCAACTGTGTATTTTTGCCCTCCGCTACCGGTACGTTGCTTTGAAAATAGAATGTAAACATCCGCTTCCTGCATGAAGCGGACAAAATTCACATTAGATATCTCTTCACGGAAAAAATTCAAATCACCGTCAGGATAATCGATATAGATTTTTATTTTTTCTTCCAAAGTTGTATATGAATAGATCAACGTAACACAAAGCAGAATGATAACTAAAGTTATTAGCTTCATTTTTCCTCCAAAATGTTAGAATTCAAGAATTCCCCTATGGCAACTGCAGGAGATGACCGTTGAGCAATTAATTCTCCTTTATCCAATTCACCAAACCTTTAGCAGCAAAGATCGCCATCAATTCTTTAGGAAGCGGAGCGAAATTAAATTCATTTTCATTCACTTTGATAGTTCCATTTTCCAGACTCACATCCACTTTATCGCCTGCGTTGTAATATTCTACGACCTCAGGCATCACGATGATTGGAAGTCCCTGATTAATCGAAGAACGGTAAAAAATCCTGTTTACCGATTTTACGATAACAGCTTTTACACCGGCAAAAGCCAGACCAACAGCAGGATGTTCACGCGAGCTTCCGCAGCCAAAATTATCCCCTGCAATAATGATGTCTCCTTTCTGAACATTTTCAGAGAAATTATCATCAAACCCTTTGAAAAGATGTGGCATAATAGCTTCTGGATCTGAACTTAAAACCTGGTAAGTAAGATTTCCAGCAAACATCTGATCTGTGTTCAAGTTGTTTACATCCGCATAATTCCAGGTTACTTCTGCTCTGCGATTATCATTTCTAGAAATCTCTACAGTAGCGCTTTGCTCTTTCTTGAATGGGAAAACATCATTTGCTTCTATTCTGCGAGGATCTGTAATTTCACCTTTGATAGCAGAATGTGCCACGCAGGCAGGAGATGCCAGATAGATACTCGCTTCTTTATTTCCCATTCTCCCTTTGAAATTCCTGTTTGCTGTGGAAATCACAGTGAATCCATCAGCCGGGATTCCCTGTCCGGTCCCCAGGCAAGGTCCGCAGGAAACAGCCAGAACGCTCGCTCCTGCATTGATAAAAGTTGTGATTATACCTTCATCTAAAGCATCAAGATAAATCTTCCTCGATGCTGGAATAACAAGTAGTTGGAATCCATCAGCGATTT
>JAGLWO010000070.1 GCA_023133395.1 Candidatus Cloacimonadota bacterium
TTAAAAAGGAGAAAACTATGAAAAAAGTTTTTATTTTAAGTATCTTGGTTTTGTTCGTAGGTTCATTACTAGCCTTAGAATCGGACCCAAGTGAAGTGGTAGGGTTTGTGAAGATCACTACCCAAGTAGGGTTTACACCATTTTCTTTGCCATTTACATTCTATAGTGGTGGTTTTCAAACATTTGCCTTGGATGATATTATCGGTGCCCAATTAACTGGAGGTGCTGCTCCATTCTTGTCTGACCAAATTCATCCAGTTGAGGGTGGTGCATATGGATGGTACGATAATACTAATTGGCAAACCTTAACAAATTTTACAGATGGGCATGCATATTATGCTTATATTCTTACAGGGCATAGTGCGAATCCAATTTATCTTGCTGGAAATGTCGAACAAACTCCTGTAGATTTTGGTACAATGGCTGTAGGTTTTAATCCTGTTGGAATTAGAGAAGCGGGAGTTGTGAGTTTAGATAATATTGATATACTAAGTTCAGGATTTACTGGAGGAGCTGCTCCATTCCTATCTGACCAAATTCACCCGGTTGAAGGTGGAGCGTATGCATGGCACAACGGTACAGCATGGCAGGGATTCACTACTATCTCACCAGGTAAAGCATATAATATTTATGTTTTATCAGGTCATACACCATTTACCTGGATATATGATCCAACAACTCGTGATAGCGGAATTACTAGACCAGTGAAATCAACTACAACTAGTGATGACAGTAAAATTATGAAAACGATCAAATCATCTACAATAAAAGGAACTTCCAACAAGAGGAAGTAAAAAAGGAGGAATAATAATGAAAAAATTATTAATTTTATTAACTATGACTTTTATAAGTTCTTTATGTTTTGCTCAAGCAGATGCTACAGTAGGTTTTGACACTGAGACCGCTCCATTTACCTTTTATGGAATACTAGACAATGCTGGTTCTCCTTGTCCCGATGGATGGGCTGTTCAGGTAATTCTCGATGGCGGAGATGCAGTTATGAGTCCGATGGCTGGAGGTTTACCAACAGGTGATGATATAATTCCTTTAAATGCAAATACAACATTTGCAATTAATACAGGAGCTTGGGGGCAACCTGGTGGTATTTATACTCTATTTACATATGTGTTTGAAAATCCAATAGGTTCACCAGAACCTCAAGCTAGTTATGTAAACACAGATGAGTATATTTTCTTAAGAGTTTATAACAATACAGATCCAGCTTTAGCTGACCTGTATTGTGAAACAACAATAATGCAAACCGCAACAGCAGGTCAAACAGGATTTCTACATTGGACAACTTGGACTGATGGTACAGGTAATTGGCTTGAAACAGATCCAAGTGCTGGCGAACCAATACCACCTGGCGGTGGTACAGTTGGTGGTGGTGCTACATGGGGAAATAATACTATTACTTTCCTATCTGGAAACAGTGGAACTATTGATATGACCTTTGATCCTGCAAATCCACCTCCAGGATTAGCAGGTGAAATTACAACTCCTCAGAATATTTCCTGGATATTTGATTTAACAGGAGCAAATATTACTGTTTGGCCGGTAACTCTTTATTTTGAGTGGCCATTTGACGCGAGCATAGACTTTAATTCATCCGCTCTTGTTCATTATACTGACGATGGTGTAAATCCCGCTGATTGGTATGCCCTAGTTGCAGGTCACCCAACATTACTTGTTCATCCAGACAACGTTGGTCAAGATCATAATTTTTCGTGGGATTTTGGTAGTGATCCTCAATGGGTACAATTTGATACCTGGGCTTTATCAGACTGGGGAATGGATGGAGATGAACCATTACCAGTAACACTAACAAACTTTGCAGCTGAATTTGTTGCAAATAATTTAACTATCTTGTGGACTACTCAAAGTGAAAACAGCAACATGGGTTGGAATATCTATCGTGGTGAAAGCAATAGTGCTCTTGAAGAAGATAATACTATTCTAATTAATGTAGAAATGATTGAAGGAGCAGGAACTACTTCCGAACCTACAAATTATGAGTTTATCGATGAATACCCGGTTGTAGTAAATAACACCTACTGGTACTGGCTGGAGAGTGTGAGTTATTCTAATGATACTGGAATTTACGGTCCTATTTCACTTACCATACCCATAGGAGAAACACCTCCTCCACTTCCAGAAATCACATTACTTAAAGGTAACTATCCAAACCCATTCAACCCGACCACATTCATTCAATTCGACATCAAAGAAGGTGAAACTGGTGAATTGACTATCTATAACATCAGAGGTCAGATAGTTGAATCCAAAACCTTCGATGCTGGTGCTTATAATTATAAATGGGATTCAATGGATAATGCTTCTGGGGTTTATTTCTACAGACTGCGATCTGAAAGCTATTCAGAATTCAAGAAAATGATGATACTGAAATAAATTTCAACAAATACAAAAACAGCCATCCGATATTCGGGTGGCTGTTTTTTTTGTATGTTTTTTCGAGTGTCGATACAAACAAATCGACTCGAGCTTGGTACAATGATGTTTCAAGCGTCTCGCTTGAAACTATATGGTTCTAAACTTGCTCTTCAATCGAGACGATTAAAGAATCTGGTTAAAGAATGTCATTCCCACGATCCATTCTCCGTAGCAGTGCTACTACGAAGGATGAAAAGTGGGAATCTAAAGTTAATGCAATTATTCATGGATTCCCAATTTAATTGGGAATGACTAGATCGGTTGAAAGCTAGAATAACCTGCAATGACGTTTAAAACCTTTATGTCCCGTCTCAACTCCATTATCTCCGGTAGCTGCTGGATCCTCTGAAGTCGAGTCTATCAGCATTCAGACTGGACTTCATCAAATTCACCATATGGTTCTGAACTTGCTCTTCAATCGAGACGATTGAAGAATCTGGTTAAAGAACCAGTTTCGAGTTGATACAAACAAATCGACTCGAGGTAGCATTACATATTTTGCTCGACTCGTGGATTTTAATAGGTTACAAAGCTGGCCCAATGAAACGAAATGGTTTCATAGGCTAAAGGGCTTTGTAACCAGAAGAAGAGGGGAAAGCGAAACAGAGTTTCGCATATAATTGTATTCCCAAATAGAATTTGGGAACAAGCACAAAATCTTTCTTCTGTATTCTTATTAATTAATATCCTGCAACAATAGCCAGACCAACCGCTAACCAGCAACAAACAACAAGGGTCCCTGAAAAAGCATAATAAAACAAAGGTTTCTTAACTCTGAAAACAAAAACCATATCCTTTAACCTGTTCCCCACCACATATCCAACAGGGAAAAATATACCTGAGAAGATCATCCAGACCAATCCCCTATTTATTAGAAATGATACAAAGCCCTGCAGTCCGGCAAATGTAAGAAGACTCGGGCAAGGAACT
>JAGLWO010000071.1 GCA_023133395.1 Candidatus Cloacimonadota bacterium
TGTCAACAGGTCAAGTATATAAAACTGAAGCTTATTTAAAACACAAAGACGGTCACCTGGTTCATGTTTCCATCAGAATTGCTCCCATGTATAGTCCCAAAGGAAACATTGTAGGAGTAACTCAAATATTTACAGATAATAAAGAGCACTTTCAAATCAGCAAGGAAGACGTAAAAAAATACGAAGATTTATTTTTTGACTCAGTTACAAAATTACCAAATAAGAATTATACAGATATGATTCTTAATTCCAGATTCGGTGAATTCAAGAGATATAACTGGCCATTCGGAGTTTTCTTTTTCCAGATAGACAATTATGATAAAATGAAGAGTATTTATGGAGAAAAGGTCAGGGAAGACATCCTGAAAAAGGTCACAAAGATTATTTCGGATAATTTTAGACCTTTCGATACATTAGGAAAATGGTCGGAAAAGGAATTTGTTGTTATTATTGTAAATGTTGATGAAGAGCGTATGGTAATGCTTGGAGAAAGACTCGTTAAATTAGTTGAAAAAACAAGTTTACCAGTTGGAAAAGGAAACATTAATCTCACAATATCACTCGGGGGAACAATTGTTACTTTAATAGATTCAGTGGAGATTTTGATAAATAGATTAAAGGAACTTACCGAACGAAGTATCTTAAAAGGTGGAAACTGTATAACAACCCAATTGACCACCTGAAATTAATGGTTAAGACTTCATTTCATTTATTGTTTTTCATTTCTCTAAATCATTTTTCTTATTTAATGAAAAATATACTCTAATCTCAAAAATTATATGAAAAATATAAAAGCTGTTATATTCGATATGGATGGTGTTATCATCGATAGTGAGCCCATTTATTTTCAGATTCAAAAGAAGGTTTTCGACAAATTAGGATTTTATGTTTCAGATGAGGAATATAACACTTTCATCGGTCTTGGAGTGAGAACAATGTGGGAAAGATTAAAATCCTTTCGAATACTTTCTCAATCCATTGAAGAACTCATAAAATTAAATAATAAAATGATACTCGATTTTTTTAAGGAATACCAGGAGATACAAACCATTCCTTATTTTAGAAAATTTCTGAATTCGGTCCTGAAAGAAGGAATGAAAGTAGCTGTTGCTTCCTCTACTTCCAAAGCTACAATCAAGGTAATATTAGAAAAGCTAAATTTACTGAAACCATTTGATGTTATTATTAGTGGCGAAGAAGTAAAGAATGGAAAACCTGCTCCTGATATCTTTTTAGAAACAGCTCGACGTTTGAAACTACCTTCGGAAAGCTGTATTGTAATTGAAGATTCAGCTAATGGAGTGATAGCAGCAAAAAATGCTAAAATGAAATGTATTGGTTTTTCAAATCCAAATTCTGGAAGTCAGAACCTCTCCAAAGCAGACAGAGTTATAAAATGCTTCTCGGAGATCAATATATCTGACCTTAAACTCCTTTAAAAGAATGAAATAGTCTTTGAGGTTTTTTATGAGAAAGTTGTATCTATCCTTCATTATTTTTTTTATTTTTTCTTTTCTATATGCATCCCAAATAGATACACTGTACATCCTGCAAACAACTGATGTTCATGGTAATTTATTTCCTTATGATTATTTTAAGGATGAACCTGCAGAACGGGGTCTTGTAAAAGTCTATACACGCATCTTGGAATATCGCAATCAACATAAAAATGTTATGCTGGTAGATAGTGGTGATATGCTACAGGGAACTCCCTTAACCTATTATTTTAATAGAATTGAAACCGACATTCCTCACCCAATGATTTTAGCTATGAACTACATGGGTTACGACGCTTTCGCTGTGGGTAATCATGAGATTGAACAGGGAGTAACTACATACAAAAGAACAGAAAACGAATCGAACTTTCCCTGGCTTTCGGCAAATTCATTTCTGGAAGATGGAAACACATTCTTCAAACCATATACAGTAATTGAAAAAAATAATATTAAGATCGGCATAATCGGGCTCACAACACCGGGGATTCCTATGTGGTTGGATGAATCGCTTTATCCCGGAATTACCTGGAAAGATATGGTTGAAACTGCAAAAATCTATGTAAGAGAGCTTCGTCCGAAAGTTGATATTTTAATTGGCATTTTTCACTCCGGATTCGATGAAAAGGAAGGTGCAGAAAAAAGCAGACTGATGGGTCTACCTCTTGA
>JAGLWO010000072.1 GCA_023133395.1 Candidatus Cloacimonadota bacterium
CTTTAATCAATTTTTTCTTGACGCATAAAGCTGGCACTCTAAAAAAGGGTTTGCTAAAAATGAAAAATTAGTTAGATTAATAAAAAAAATAGTGGAGGAGAACATGAAATTAAAACCCCTTGATGATCGAGTTGTGATTGAAACCAAGGAACTTGAAGAAAAAAATGTCGGTGGCATCATTATTCCCGATACAGCTAAGGAAAAACCTCAGATCGGTGAGATTATAGCTGTTGGTACGGATGATGAACTCAAAAAGCTGGTGAAAGTCGGAGATAAGATTCTTTATGCCAAGTATGGCGGCACTGAAGTGGATATTCAAGACAAGAAATATATCATAATTTCCCGTTCTGATATCCTGGCGATTATAAAGTAGGTTGGGATTATGAGTTCATTGAAAGTTAATCAGGATACATTTGAAAAAGAAGTTCTGCAATCTGATATTCCCGTTCTGGTCGATCTCTGGGCTCCCTGGTGTGGACCCTGTGTAGCTTTAGCTACCACTGTGGAAGAGATTGCCAGCGAATATGAAGGTAAACTTAAGGTCGTAAAACTCAATATTGATGAAAATCCTATGGTTGCAGCTAACTACAAGGTCATGGCTATTCCTACCTTGCTTATTTTTAAAGACGGTAAAGTAGATGCTCAACTAGTTGGGTTAGTAGGCAAAGATAAAATAGAAAGGAAATTCAAATCGTTGATCTAAGAAAGATATAAAATCTATAAACCTCTCAGAAGTTTGAGAGGTTTTTTTATTTTCAATAGATAACACCTTTCGTTTCCGGACAATTTGTTCGTTATCGAACACATTCTTATAAGCTCGAATATTGCTTATTCCGTTGCAAAATAAGGAAATACACTTCTGGTACACAACTTGCATTCTTGTTATCCAGATGTGGAAGGAATATTATGGATAAAATGGATAAAGAATTATCTACCGGTTATATCAGGAAGCAGAAGCTGAAAAAGGCTTCCACACTTTTTATTGTACTTTTGGCTTTTGTGATTGTCTTTGTTGCTTTCCGAATGCTTATTACACCCAGCATAAAAAGATCACGCCTGAAAACATCAATTGCTGAAACCGGTTCCATAGAAGGAACTATCACAGCTTCCGGTCTGGTGATACCGGAATTTGAACAGGTTATTACCAGTCCTTTCCAGAGCAGAATAGACAGCGTTTACCAGAAACCTGGCGATCAGATAACTGTAGGTGCATCCATCCTTAAATTGAATAACGAATCCACTTTAGGTGAATATGAAAAACGCTTGGATGAGTACGAACTTACCAGGAACAGGAAAAAACAGTTGCAGCTTTCCATTGAACGAACCCTGATCGATTTGAACACCCAGTTTGAGATAAAGCGCTTGAAAGTGAAAGCGCTGGAGACTAACCTGGAAGCCCAGGAGATGATATATAAATCCGGCGGGGGTGCCAGGACAAATTACGACCAGGCTAGACTGAATTTGGAGATCGCCATATTGGAAAAGGGGCAACTGCAGGATAGAATAAAAAATACCAGGAAATCCCTGACAGCTGATCTTATCGAACTTGATCTTACGCTGAAAATTCAGAGCAAAAACATTGCCGAACTGAAAAGGCAATTAGAGCTAGCCCAGGCCAAGTCTCTGCGGGCAGGAGTGCTCACCTGGGTGAACGACGAGATCGGTTCGACAGTATATGCTGGTGATATCATTGCTCGGGTAGCAGATCTGGACAGGTTCAAAATAGAAGCCAAGATCTCCGATATTCACGCAGCTAAACTGCTGGTTGGTAATCCGGTAAGAGTGCGCATCAATGAGTATGATCTTCTGGGTAGAATAGCCAGCATTAAACCTACTATTGAGAGAGGTATTATTGTCTTTTATGTGGACTTGGATGATAACACGAACGAAAACCTGCGTTCCAATCTGCGGGTTGATGTATTTGTAATCACCTCTTCCAAAGATAATGTGGTTCGTATTGAAAACGGACCCGCTATCAACGGATCGGGGAAGCAGAACCTCTTTGTAGTAAAAGGAAATAGGGCTGAGCGTCGAACAGTTTTGATAGGAGCCACCAATTTTGATTATGCCGAAATTGAAAGCGGTATCGAACCAGGTGAGGAAGTAATCATTTCCGATATGAGCGACCATCAGAACAGAAAAGTAGTTAAAATAAAATAATCCGCCTACTCTGTACCACTCGTGAGTGGTCAGATACAGTGCGACTAAAGGGAGAAAAGATGAGAGATAAACTTATTGTTTTGATCATAATTGGGCTTATCATGCTTTTAACAAACCTACATTCTCAAAGTAGTCTAGAGAAAGCAAAAGAACTTCTGGAAAACAATGAAGATGAACAAGCTGTTCAGATGCTGGAAGAATTTGTAGAGGAAAATGAAAATAATGTTGAATACTATAAATTACTTGCTACAGCTTATTTGAAATTATCACAAAATCCTGAAAACGGAATGATAAAAGCTTTGAAGTATTTTAAGAAATGTAAGAAATCCTTTCATAGGACTATCGAATTAGATCCGGACGATATTGAAGCTAGAAAATTTTTAGCAGAAAGTTACTACTACCCACCCAAGATTGCAGGTGGTAATAAGAAAAAAGCATTGGAACAACTTGAAGAAATTAAGATTAGAGACCCTCAGAAGGGAAAGAAAATCTCGATTGAATTTCTTATGTTCGATGAAGATTACGAGCAGGCGATACAAAAGTGTAATGAGTATCTAAGCCAATATTCCACAGACTTAAAAATCTATCATTATCTGGGAATGATCTACCAGCAGAAAGAAGATTTCCAGAAAGCTTTTGAAACCTTTGAAACAGTAATTGCTACAGATTCCACAGCATTAAATTCTTTTTATCAAATTGGCAGAACTGCAGTTTTTTCCGGGGAAAATCTGGAGCGTGGTGTAGAATGTTTGAAGATATATCTGCAGTACGAACCCGGGGAAGATAGTCCCCCAATAGATGCTGCACACTGGCGGCTGGGTATGATCTATGAAAAACAGGGAAAACTCGATCTTGCAAAAGCAGAATATGAAGAAGCGATCAAATTGAATCCCAAAGAAAAAGATTATAAAAAAGCATTAAAGAAATTAAAGAAAAAGAAATAAAATGCATTTAACCACGGAGAGCACGGAATTCACGGAGAAAAAAATACGGACAGGATTGAGAATGAACAGGAATAAATTAAACACTGAAAACATGGAATTGAAATTGTTCGGTTATTAGTTTTGTTCGTTGCTAATTTTCGTGTTAATTCGTGGCTAAAAAGGAGAAAAATATGATTAAATTAGAAAAAATCGACAAAGTCTATAGAACAGAGACGATTGAAACAACAGCCCTGAAGCAGGTTAACCTTCAGGTAGAAAAAGGAGAATTCCTGGCTGTGATGGGACCATCCGGTTGCGGCAAAAGTACCCTTCTAAATATTATGGGGCTTTTGGACAAACCAACCAAGGGTGAAGTTCAAATCGATGAACTGGAAGTTAAAACTTTTGGAGACAGAAAACTTGCAAAACTCAGAAATCGGAAGATCGGTTTTGTATTTCAAAGCTTTCACCTGATCAACGACCTTTCTGTAGTTGATAATGTGGAAATTCCTCTTTTATATAGAAGGATGTCGGGAAAAGAGCGTCGCAAAAAAGCTTTGGAAGTTTTGGAAAAAGTGGGGTTGAGCGCACGCACAAAGCATTTTCCGCGTCAGCTTTCCGGTGGACAGTGTCAACGTGTAGCAGTTGCCAGAGCTATTGTGGGTAATCCGGAAATAATCCTGGCAGACGAACCGACAGGAAACCTGGATAGTGTGATGGGTGCAGAAATTATGGATATTCTGATGCGACTGAATAAAGAAGAAAAAACTACAATCGTTATGGTTACACACGATGAACATCTGGCTGAGCAAGCCCATAGAATTATTCGGTTGTTTGATGGAAGTCAGGTTAGCTGACGGAGAATAGGAGAAATCATGTTAAAAAATTATTTTAAAATCGCATTTAAAGTAATGATGCGTCACAAGCTGTTCACCTTTATCAGCTTGTTCGGGATCAGCTTCACTTTGCTCATTATTGTATTATTTACTTCGGCACTGGATCATACATTTGGACCGCATTATCCCGAGAAAAAACTGGGAAGAACCCTATCGGTTACCATGGGAATGTTAAGATCAAAAAAAGGAGGAACGACTTCAGGACCTCTTTTCAGTCCTTACTTTCTGAATAAATATGTTAAGTCATTGAAAACACCTGAAATGATTTCCATATCTTCATTTCACAATCCCATAGTTGTTTACAAAGACAAGAAAAAATTAAAACTTGGAATCAAATATACTGACAGTGAATTCTGGGAAATCCTGGATTTTAATTTCCTGGAAGGTAAACCTTTCAGCAGAGATGACGTTGATAACATAATAAATGTTGCTGTAATTAACGAAAAAACTAAAGATCAGTATTTTGATGGTGAACCTGCAGTTGGAAAGTATATCGAAGCTGATGGAAAAACCTACCGCGTTATCGGTGTTATTGAAAATGTTTCTATCCTGCGGATTATGCCTTATTCCGATATCTGGGTGCCAATGGGACACACGAGTGAAGATCTTAATAGAATTTCCATAGTCGGAAATTTTCCCGGTTGGTTTGCCATGGTTCTGGCTCACAGCAAGAAAGATTTTCCAAAGATCAAATCTGAATTCCAGAAACATCTGGAGAAAATTGAATTCCCGGAAGGTAAACATGAATGGATTCTTACCAATACGTCGAGCTATGGTGAAGCTTTTGCTAGGCAGATATTTAGAAGAGAAGAAGGAAATCTGGCTCCCTTCATGATCATTCTATTTGTTTTGATGACCCTCTTCATGTTGCTGCCCACCATAAACCTGGTGAATATCAATGTGAGCAGGATTATTGAACGCTCTTCAGAAATCGGCATCAGGAAATCATTTGGAGCATCTTCCCTGACCTTGGTGGGACAGTTCATTGTGGAGAATATAATAATTACTGTGATTGGAGGTTTTATAAGCTTGGTTATGGCAGCAATAATATTGTGGATGATCAATCAGAGCGGCATAATTCCGGATACTCATCTGGGATTAAATTTCAGGATCTTTTTCTACAGTATGATATTTGCAGTTTTCTTTGGATTTCTTTCCGGTGTTTATCCTGCCTTTAAGATGTCCAGATTGCAGCCTGCAGAAGCTATTCAAGGAGGTCAAAGATGATAAAACATTTCTTTAAACTTATCTGGAATAAAAAACGTACAAATTTTATGACATCACTCGGTATCTTTGTTTCATTTATAGTTTTGTTCCTGATATTGACCACAGTTATCGATAATATCAGTAACTATCTCAAACCGCTGGGTTTTTCCTATAAAGACGTATGGTATATTACTATGGATTGGAAAGACAGCTCTCAAGAGGAAATAAAGGAAACATTGCTCCAGTTTGAAAACGCTTTTAGAAGTTTCCCGGAAATTGAGGGTTTTGCTTATTCGGAATCTTTTATATTTACACCTGCTGTCATGAATATAACAGAATATGAATACGATAATAGGAAAATAAGATGCAACATCAGGGATGCAAGTGATGATTTTGTAGAAGTGATGGGAGTGAAAATAATGGCAGGACGCTGGTTTAATGAATCTGATAATGCTTCCAATAAAAATCCGCTTGTCATAAACAAATATGCAAAAGAAGAAATTTTTGGAAATGATATAGCATTGGGAAAAGTTATCCATAAAGATGAAACAGAATATATAATAATTGGAGTAATCGACGAATTCAGAAATGCAGGCCAGTTTGCACGTTCCAGCAGCATATCCTTCAGGAGAATTTCTTTAGGTCTGGAACATGAATTATCCCGTTTTTGCAGGGAAGCAATGCTAAGCAGGATCCTTCTTAAAATGGAACCAGGAACCCCTTTTCAATTCGAAGAAACCCTTACCAAAAGATTATCGAATATAGCTAAAGACTGGCAGATAAAAATGAATACATTCGAATTATTGAAAAAATCAGCTACTCTCCAATCCCTGATCTTTCCTGTAATTTTAATTGTGGTCTGCGGATTCTTGGTAATCAATGTAGCGCTCGGTCTTTTTGGAGTGATCTGGTATAATACGAATCGTCGGAAATCTGAAATTGGACTGCGTAGAGCCCTAGGCTCCACAGCAATGGAGATATATAAGCAGATTATCGGGGAAGCTCTGGTCCTTTCCACCTTTGCCATGATCTTCGGCAGTTTCTTTGCGCTGCAGTTTCCGCTTCTGGGTATCTTTAGTTTCATCAATACTAGGATATACGTTCTTGCTTATATTTCAGCGATTGTGGTGATCTATATTATTACTGCATTGTGTGCTTTATATCCCAGCAAACTGGCATCGAGTATGGAACCGTCAGAAGCACTGCATTATGAATAATAATACAAAATTCCACCAAAGACGAACAAGTTCCTCTTTAAGGAAAACAACACAGAAATCCAGATAATCCAACAAAACAGTTGACAGAATATCACTAAATTCTGTCAGTTGATTGACTAAATCTTAAGGAGATGGGTTATGTTGTATGTACCACAGGAGCATTTAAATAATTTGAAATGGCTTTTATCTCCTAATAAAGTCATTATAATATATGGAGCAAGACGTGTTGGGAAAACAACTTTGGTGAAAAAATTCATTGAAAAGATCACAAAACAAGAAGAGAAAATCCTTTTTGTAAATGGAGATGATATTATTGTGCGACAATATTTAGAGAGTCAGTCGATCAATAAGTTAAAAGAATTTATCGGAGATAGTTCTTTATTAATAATAGATGAAGCACAATATATTCGCAATGTTGGTTTAAATTTAAAACTCATTATAGATAATATTCAGAATATTAAAGTTATTGCAACCGGTTCTTCATCTTTCGATCTTTCTAAAGATGTGGGAGAGCCTTTAACAGGAAGAAAATATTCCCTGAAAATGTTACCTTTAGCTCAAATCGAAATATCAAGGATTGAAAGCAGGCATGAAACCAAAGCAAATCTCGATTCCAGGCTGATCTATGGTTCATACCCCGAAATTGTAATAACAAAAAATAATGGAAAGAGAAAGGAATATCTTAGAGAGATCGTCAGCTCATATTTATTCAAAGACATTCTGGAACTAGAGGGAATAAAACACTCCAGTAAATTGCTTCAACTATTACAATTGATAGCTTTCCAAATAGGGAAAGAAGTTTCTTTTAATGAATTAGGCAGACAATTGGGAATGAGCAAAAACACTGTAGAAAAATATCTTGATCTTTTAGAAAAGGTCTTTATTATCTTCAAGAGAACTGGATTCAGTAGAAACCTCAGAAAGGAAGTAACAAAAAATCATCGTTTTTACTTCTATGATAATGGCATCAGGAATGCACTCATAGAAAATTTTAACCCACTTACTTTGCGAAATGATATAGGTCAATTATGGGAAAATTATATTATTGGAGAACTTTTTAAAAAGCAGGAGTATTCCAGAAAAAAAGCGAATAATTATTTCTGGCGAACTTATGATAAAAAAGAAATTGATCTTATAGAAGAAAAGGAAGGTAAACTCTTTGGTTATGA
>JAGLWO010000073.1 GCA_023133395.1 Candidatus Cloacimonadota bacterium
CTTAAAATACCTGTGCATCTGGAAGAAGAAACGGTTTTTGTATGCTGTAATCCTGCTGATAACAAATTCGGCTTCTGGAGTGATGAGCTTATCTTCTCTGACGGAACTATCCTTCCTTCAATTAAGTATAAGGAAAATCTCATTGAAAGAGTTGTTCCCCATTCTTTTGCAAAAAGATCACTTTATAAAGGAAAACCATTCACTGTAGGTGCCCTGGCAAGATTAAACTGTATAGGTAAAAGATTAAAGGGGAAAGCTGGAAAATATTATAAAAAATATAAAAACGACAGATGGCTGAAAAATCCTTTATTCAATAATCTTGCCCAGGCAATCGAGATAATTTATTGTTTGGAAAGAATTCCCGAGCTTGTGGATATTCTTCTCAAACTTCCTGATCCTGAATTTGAGAAACCAACAAGGAAAAAGGGACGGGGAGTTGGAACAGTGGAAGCTCCGAGAGGATTACTGGTTCATGATTATTCCTGTGAAGCCGGATATGTTACGGATGCAAACATAATTACTCCAACAGCTTACAACCTGGATGACATTGAAAAATACATAGGAAATGCTGCTTTAAATTTGAACAAACAGGGAAAAAATGAAAGCCAAATCGCTTTTGAACTGGAGAAAATAGCTCGTGCTTATGACCCCTGCATTAGTTGCGCCACTCATCTTGTTAGAGTGAATAAGAAGTAATTTTTCAGGAGTTAATTTTAAGTCGTTCTGTTTATGCAAATGAATGGAACGATTTTCTTTTGGAGTGAAATCTGAAATGGAATTGGATATTTTTTTGAAAGACATTTTTCAGAATTATAGAAAGGAAGAAATAACCTTTATAGGACTGGGAAACCACTTTCGCAGTGATGACGGATTTGGTTTAGAATTTATCAAAAAAATAAAGGGCAAATTTATTAATTCTTTTACTGAATTTGATAATGTTGATGAAGTTATTCTGAATTTATGTAATGATAAAAGTCACGGATTAGTCATATTTGTTGATAGTTCTGATTTTAATGAAGAACCCGGAACAGTAAATGTATTCTCTTACCATGAAATTGAAGATATTGGAAAACATTTTCACAAAATTCCTTTAAAATTATATATGAAATTACTTTCAAAATCAAATAATAAATCATTTCTTATAGCAGTTCAAATAGAAACTACTGCTGAAATAATTGAACCGAAGTTGAGTAAAAAAGTGGCATACACATTAGAGCATCTTTATAGAAAAATAACTTAAAATTATTATATTTTTTAACTATATGGAATAATAAAAAATCTATAGCTATTCTTATTTAAACATATTCTCTTTTTACCACCCTTCCAGAGCTTCATTAAGCATTGCCAGGGTTTGCACTTCCTTATAACCAAGCTGCTGCATAGCACCGGAAGGACAAACAGCTGCACAACTTCCACAACCTTTACAAAGTCCGGAATTTATACGAGCATATTCCCTGCCATTCATCCAGAACAACTCCGGTGCTCCATAAGGACAAACAGCAACACACATTCCACAACCCGCACACATATCCAGATCAACCTCGGCAATATATGCTTCCGACATATATTCATCTGAGCAGATAATGGAACATGCTCTTTCTGCTGCTGCTTTTGCCTGTGAAATTGTCTCTTCGATTCCTTTTGGAGAATGAGCAAGACCAGCTAAGAATAATCCTTCAGCAGCAAAATCTACAGGACGAAGTTTCACATGAGCTTCCATAAAAAAATTATCTTCATTAAGGGGAAGTTTCAGCATTTGAGAAAGTTCTCCGGCATCTTCCTGGGGAACCATTGCAGAAGCTAAGATTAATTTGTCAGGAGAAATTACAACTTCCTGATTCAAAACATGATCCTTAAGTGTAACGGTTAATCCTTTTTCATTCAGAACCGTACGCTTTTCGTCTATTTCCACGACAGGTTTTGCATCTTCGTCATACCTGATGAAAACAACACCGAGTTCTCTTGCTTTCTGATAGAATTTCTCATAAAAACCATAAGTTCTGATATCCCTGTAAAGAATATAAACATTCATTTTCGGATTCAATTCTTTCAAACGAATAGCATTTTTTATAGATTGAGTGCAACACACTCTCGAGCAGTAAGGACGCTTTTCATCACGAGAACCGACGCATTGGATCATAACAATATTTTTAAGTTTTTTATAATCCTTTTTATTTTCTTCAAAATCTGTTTCAAAATCCAGGTGAGTTATAACATTATTATTTTTCCCATAGAAATATTCCTCGGGTTTAGACTCGTTCGCACCGATAGTAATAATGATCACTCCGTGTTCAAAAATAACCTCTTTATTTTCCTTTTTATTGAATATCTTCGTTTGGTAGTTTCCGATATATCCATCTATTTCTTTAGCTTCCGAATTTGTGAAAACCTTTATATTAGGATGTTTATTAATTTTCTCATTAAGTTCAACGAGATAATCTGAGATTTTCTTTCCATCAACAGACACGGCAAGTCGATGAAGATTTCCACCCAATTTATCTTTTCTTTCGATGAGTGCTACTTCAAAACCCTGTTCTGCAACAGAAAGAGCTGCTGTCATCCCGGAAAGTCCTCCGCCAATAACGAGTGCTGTTTGGGTAACATCTAAAGAAATCGAATGAAGTTGTTCCAGAAGTCTGACTTTTCCAATTGCAATTTTTGTAAGAATCTTTGCCTTTTCAGTTGCACCTTCTTTATCATCTTTATGAACCCAGCTACACTGGTTTCTGATATTTGCCATATCGAAGAGATATGGATTCAATCCGGCTTCTCTCAATGTCTCCTGGAACAAAGGTTCGTGAGTACTTGGTGAGCAGGAAGAAACAACAACTCGATTAAGTTTATATTCATCAATAATTTCCTTCATTTTTTCCTGAGTATCCTGTGAGCAAGTGAAAAGATTTTCCTCAGCATAAACAACGTTGGGTAATGTTTTAGCAAATTTAACCACTTCAGGAACATTTACCACGCTTCCGATATTGATACCACAATGGCATACGAAAACTCCGATCCTGGGTTTCTTTCCACTTACATCAATCTCTTCAGGATAAACTTTTTCAGTTATTTCTGTTCCGCGAACTTCCGAAAGTATTTCCGCAGAGCCTGCAACTGCTCCGGATGCCTGCATAACTGTTTCTGGAATATCTTTTGGTGAAGCTGCCGGACCGCAAACATAAATTCCGGGTCTGGTAGTCTGGATGGATGACATTCCTGTATTTTCTACAAAATTAAATTCATTAAGACGAACATCAAGTTTATCGGTTACCTCCACAATATCTTTTGTCGGTGTAAGTCCTATAGAAAGCACAACCATTTCAAATTCTTCAATTTCAAGTTTACCATTTTCTTTTACATAATATAATTCCAGGTTTCCTGTTTCTTTTATCTCTTTAATTTTCCCAACTCTTGAGCGAATAAACCTGACTCCCACATTTTTTGCCTGATCATAGAATTTATCAAAATCTTTTCCGTAAGCACGAATATCCATATAAAATATTGTCGGTTCAACGGTTTTTACATGCTCTTTCGCTATAATTGCTTCTTTGAGAGCGTACATACAACAGACAGAAGAACAATATGGCATGTGAGAATTCTCGTTTCTTGAACCTACACACTGTATCCAGGCAATTTTGGTTGGAACTTTCCCATCAGCAGGTCTTTGCAGATGTCCTTCAAAAGGTCCTGAGGCTGCCAATACTCTTTCAAACTGGATACTTGTAAGCACATTTTTAAACCTGCCATAACCATATTCATGCAATGCAGTAGGATCAAACTTCTCAGATCCATTTGCAATAATCACCGAGCCAATATTCAGGTTCAGAATTTCTTCTTTTTGGTCAAAGTTTATGGCATCAGCTTCACAGTATTCCGTACAGATCTTGCACTCTCCGGTATTTAGCTGCACACAATATTCCGGATCAATATTGGCATAATTAGGAACAGCTTGAGCATAAGGAATGTAAATAGCAGATCTTTTTATCAATCCTTCATCAAATTCAGATAGAATCGGAACAGGTTCATTTTCCGTGATTTTTTCAAATTTAATTCCTGTTTTTGTTGGACAAATACTGTCGCATGCTCCACAAGTCTGGCACACATCCGACTGAGTATCAAAAGCAGGAACAACTACACGTTTATTTCCTCTATTGGCAAAACCAATCGCTCCTCTACCCATCCTGTCTTTACACATTCGCACACATAATCCGCAAAGAATACAATCTTCATTTTTCAGTTTAACCCTTGGTTTTCCAACTCCCAATTCTTTTGCAAGATTTTGTATAACTTCAGAATCAGGACACTTTGCCAATAATAATTCAACCACGATCTTTCGGGTTTTTCTTATTTGTTCCGTATCGGTTTTGACAATAATACCATCTTGAACAGGATAAGTGCAGGATGCTTGTATGGATGTACTTCCGCCATTCTGGCTTACCTCAACAATACATAATCTGCAAGCTCCATAAGCAGGAAGTGCTTTATGATAACATAAAGTCGGAATATCTATACCATTTTTCTCTGCTGCTTGAAGAATAGTAGTACCTTCTTCAACTTCTACCTTCATTCCATTAATAATAAAATTAACCATATTTATTACCTTTTAGTTCACATAAATTAATTTTATGAAATTTCTTTCTTAATTTCATTTGAATCCAGAATATAATTTCCCTCTTCATTTTGATATTCATAAATAAAATTAATTTCAGGATGAGAAATGATTAAGGTCACAATTGTATCATTCATATTCCCAATGGGTTTACGGTC
>JAGLWO010000074.1 GCA_023133395.1 Candidatus Cloacimonadota bacterium
GTAACTCCATCAGGTTCATACTGTGGAACCACATCATCTTTATCCTCAGGGTTTTCCAACCAGTAGAGTTCCTGTCCGAATGAATTCCTCCTGATCTTTTTTGCACCAAACCAGAGTGCACCCTGGTATAAGTAGTCAATAGCACTTCCACCGGGATATTCAAGAGAAGGCCACTGTGGCTGGATATCATCTCCAGAACCAAAAAATCCATAGTTACTTACCCTTAACCAGATGTTGCCTACATTATGATATTTTATCAGGTCGAATTTTTTGTTTGAATTCGCACCATCAACTGACCTGGCAAACACATTGCTACTGAGCATTACCAGAAGTAAAAGGAAGAACAGTATTTTAAATTTCCATACTTTCATAAATTAATCCCCCAAAAATTATTTTAATCTGTCAAACTAAATCTAACCGGGAAAGTAACCCAACATGCAACGGGTTTACCACCACTTTTTGCTGGAGAAAACTCCCATTTTTTAACCGCTTTTATAGCAGCCTCGTCCAACCCACCCGGACCGGACATTAATGACTTTTTCACTTCGATTGCACCTACAGAGCCGTCTGTAAAAACTTCCACTTCGAGCCAGACCTCTCCTTCAATTCCAGCATTTCTCGCAAATTGTGGATATTCAGGTTTAGGTTGTTTCATTGGAATAGGTGCATCTTCATAAACAACGAATTTGGATGTTTTTCCAAGAACTTTAGTCTGTATATCTTCATAAGGATCGAGTGTGGTTTTCTCAATTGTCTCGATTACTTCAATATCTTCATCTTCATCACCTTCAAGATCATCTTCAACAACGATTTCTACAACAGGTTTGATTGTTTCTTCAGGTGGTTTTATTTTTTCCCTTATCTCAGGTGGGATATCAATTGTTTCTATTATTCTTATCACTCTTGTAAAAGGTTTAACTTCAATTTTAGGTGAAACAATAAATGCAAATAATAGAATCAATATAGCTAAGCTAACAGATTTATCTAGATAACTTTCAGCTACGTCTTTCCAGTCAATAATTTTTTTATGCATATTTCACCTACCTTTTTAGCTTAGCTTCAAAATAAACCCGTAAGGCATTTGCCTCCCTGAGCTGATTTAAGATATCAGACATAATACCATAACTTGTATCTTTATCTGTTCTGAAACATGCAAGAAGATTAAAATCTTCCGCTAATTTTTTTTGCATAACCCACTTAACATCCGGGATTGAAACAATAAAATCATCTATCGAGATAGTGCCACTTCTATTTACATAGATTGTAGCAGCATGTGTACGTGGAATTTTTTCTATACTCGCTGCTTTAGGCATAGAAACCCTTATCCCCTTTTCCCTAACAAAAACAGTTGAAACCATAAAAAAAAGTAGAAGCAAGAATGCAATATCCGACATAGATGCAGTGGGAATCAAGGTTTTAGGTTTTGTTGCTTTCTTTATTTTTGCCATTGTTCTCCCCTAATTTGTCGATAGAGAAATCTTCTCTGCACCAGCAGCTTGAAGTCTATCAAGAGCCATTACCATGTACTGGTATTTACTTTTTCTATCTGTTTTAAGAGAGATTACCATATCCGGATTCTGAGAAACGATCTTTCTAATCTTTTTTTCTAATTCACCCATTGGTACCTGTTCATCGATACCACCACTGATAACAGTAATCTGTCCCTCTTTATCGATCCAGACTTTAGTAATGTTTTCTTCTTTAAGTTTAACCTTTTTTGTAGCTTCCTGAGAAGCAACAGGTAAAACTATACCCAATCCTTTCTTAATATCGAACTTGGTTGTAGAAAGAAAGAAAACTAAAAGCAGAAAAGCAACATCAGACATTGATGCAGTGGGAATTCCACCTGTATCCCTTCTTTTTCTGCGTAACATTCAACCCCCTTATTTATATTCAACAAGGGTTTCTACGAGTTTTTCCGAACCTCTCTGCATATCCATTACCAGACCATCGACCATTCCCAGGAACATATTATTGAAAAACTGCATTGGGATAGCGACAGCAAGACCTGCTGCTGTAGTAATAAGAGCTATTTCAATACCGGTTGCAACGATTGTGGGTTCAACTTCTCCTGCAGCTGCAATATCTC
>JAGLWO010000075.1 GCA_023133395.1 Candidatus Cloacimonadota bacterium
AGGATCGGGATGAAGATATTCCTGAAATAATTTTCAGAATAATTATGTGGCGAAAGATATTTAAGCTTTTTATTGTATTTCAGGAAATGCTCGATAGCCTGATCAACATAGTTTTTTGTATTATACATAAAATTATGATGAATCATGTTGCCTTGATAAACCTCTATCAAACGATTCCAGATAAGAGCGAAGATATTGTGCGAAATCGTGCCGATCAATTTACTGCTGAAGTCGTTCAAAACCTGCGGGTTACGTGCTTTTAAACCTGCAATATGCTCGATGTAATACTCAAACGGATTTTTCTTCAGTTTATCCCAACGATAAAAACTGAGAGCTATTTTTTTGTTTAAAAAATCGCTTTGCTCGTATGGAACTGAAAAGAAGTCAGATGAGATATTATCAATATCGGGAAGCAGATAATTGTTCTTATTAAGCAGTGAGGAAAATACCAGTTCATATAGATTGTTTTTCTCATTGGGATTATCGGTTTCTTCCACCAGATCATGTAGTTTTAGTTCTTCGATTAATGAACTGACCTCGATATTTTCTTCCAGGTTGCAGCGTGTGAAAACTACAGCATTTTTGCAGCAGGCTAACAACCGATAGAAATAATATTTATCACGCAGCTTGATATCTTCATAAATTTTCAATCCCAATTTACTTCTTTGATTTTCGGAAAGCAGAAATTGAGCATGTTTGGCAGCCGGTAGAATTCCTTCAATGATATTAAGAAAATACACATTTTCAAAATTGAGGTTCCGCGAATCTTGAAGAGTTGTAATCTGAATTCGGTTTTCTGCAACCTCGTTCAACTCATACCTGGTCTGTTTCGATTTCATATAATCCAGGAAAAGCTGCAGAATATTGGTTGTGATACTACCAGAGAAAATCGATTTCCAATCGGGAATAATACCTATCTCTTCTATAGATGCGAAGTCAGCAAGAAGTTCATAAAATATTGTTATAATATCGGTTTTTTTGCTTTCTTCTGCAACCAGTTTCTCTACATCGATTTCAGTATTTATGAATTCGATTAATGTTTTGATGCTTATAATATTTTGTGTTTTCTGTAGAAACTTGAAAAGCTGCTCAAATTCTTTTTTGAATTTATTTTCATTTTGGAAGAAATAATCAAGATCAAGGTATTGGAAATCGTTTTCAATGAGTTCAAATAGGAATGTTCTGATTTGCTCACGCTTGGTTTTTTCCTGCACAAAACAGGATAGAAATTCATCGGAAATGGCTGCATTAAGAACCTGCTGTAAAGAGAGCAGGAACGGTTTGCCTTCCCAGACTATTGAGTTCAAGAGGTCAAGTGTGATCTGGAAAAACCTGAAAATGGCTGTGTTTGTGAATGGAATTGTATTTGAGATCGAGAAAAAGCGATGAGAAAGAAAGCCTGAATATGGTTGCAAATTGGATTTGAAATCGATGATAGTATTTTTTTTATTCTTATCAATTTCGGAAAGAAGACAGGCTATCATCTGAAACTGCTCTGAAGAACGAATTACCTTAGCTTTGCTCTTCAGATGTTGTTTGATCATCGATGCATCGAAATTACCCAGAACGTTCAATTCATCTTTATCAAAGATGCTCTCTGGAAGTTGTAAATAGATAATAACTTCTTCGTCGAATTTATTTAATATTTTTTTTTCAAGAGTGGTAAAATAGAACTGATTGACTACTACTATCCTGTTGAATTTTGTATCGGTTTGTACCTCATCGATGTTGTGAAGAAAGATCTTATCAGTGAATTTTTTTTGCTGTAGAAGACGATAATATTGAGCTTTTATCTTTTTCAGTTGTTCAAAAGTTTCTAACTGCCAATTACCGGCAGTCTGTTTATAAGAAAGAATTTGTTCGATGTTTTCATCAGGAATCTGTTCTTCCATTATTTCTTCCCAGAAATTGAAGAAATTATTAGCAAGCTCGATAGATTGGAAATAACTGCTGATATTAAAAAATTCTTTATTATTTTTAGATAATGCTTTGTAGAACATCAGGGAGCGTTTTTCTTCTTTCAGAACGGGAAATGAAGTTGGGAATAAATGTTCTTTCCATTCATCCATGGTTAGAAAATCGCTTTCAATGAAATTCCAATTCTGCAAGAATATTTTTTTAGCTTCTTTTTTGCTGGATTGAGTGGGGAAGAGCAGCAGGCATGAACTATCCTGGTTCTCCACAATTACATTTTGGATAAGATTTTCATAAAAGCCAATGAATTTAAAAGTTATCATAATCCCCTTGATTACTTTTTATCTCAAATTTAAGTAAAAATGAAAAACTTATTTTAAAAAGTCAAACCTTTTGGAAATGATTAATCAATTCGGGAAAATTATTTCTGACTGAATTCACTTCATTAGATACTTCATGATAGAATATTTCATTTTGAGGATGAGGTTGGAGTAGCTCTATTAATTTACCTGGATATTCATTTGCCAGCCAGATAGATTCTGATCTTTGAGGAAGAATTACCGGCATTCTGTTATGAATATTTTCCAATGCATCATTGGCAGAAGTTGTTATTATCGAGCAGGTTTGCACAGATTTCCCTTCCGGTGATTTCCAGTTTTCCCAGATCCCTGCGAAAGTAAAAAGTTCCCTATCTTTCAGATGGATATAAAAAGGCTGTTTATCGTCTTTTCGCCATTCGTAAAATCCATTTGCAGGAATAAGACATCTTCGTTTTTGAAAAGCATATTTAAAGCTTGGTTTTTCGTTAATGGTTTCAGCGCGTGTATTTATCATTTTATAGCCGATCTTCGGGTCTTTTGCCCAGAACGGGATCAGTCCCCATTTACAGAATTCGAGGTGGTTCTTATTATTTTTTTTTATTATCACCGGAATATTCTGACCGGGAGCAATATTATAATTTACTTCTAACTCTTCGAGTTCAGCTAAAATATCTGCGTATTCCTTAATTGATTGAAAACTACTGTATAAAGCGAATCTTCCACACATAAGTTTCTCCTAAAAAATTCAGCCACGAAGAGCACCAAGGAACACGAAAATACACGTCCTTTGTTTTTTCTTCTCGTTGGGAACTAGGAAAATGTCAGGACTGTTCTTCTTTTTCTCCCACAGCCAACTCAGTTTCACAGAAAAAATCGAGCATCTGCTGTTGCTTTTGCTCATCACCTTCCCACACCAGATTGGAAACGCTAAGTCCCAACAGCCGTATTTTACATTTAGGACCAAGCGTTTCCAGCAATAGCTTTCTTCCCAGATGAAGCAGGATGTCTTCTTTATCGAAAGCTTCATTTAAAGTTTTACTTCTATTAATCACGTCAAAATTTGAATATTTAATTTTTAAAGTCAAAGTTTTCGCTTTAAATTTTTTTTCTATCATTTTT
>JAGLWO010000076.1 GCA_023133395.1 Candidatus Cloacimonadota bacterium
TCCTTCTCACAATTTCGCAGAAGGATTTCATGTTTGGTTTAATCCCATGAAAAAAATAATTAAAATATCATTACATCTTATACTTGCTGGAGTTGTTTCGATCATCTCTTTTATCGGGTTTAAGAAAGCTGTAGAAGCATTGAATGAAAAAATGGAGAAAAGATGAAAGACCTTATTCCTAAAGAATCTTTAATGAATAAAATCTTGCTTATCAGAGGAAAAAAAGTAATGCTGGATAGTGACCTGGCACAGCTATATGGAGTGGAAACTAAACAACTGAAACGAGCAGTAAGAAGAAATATTGATAGATTCCCCACGGATTTTATGTTTGAATTAACAAGAGATGAATACAATTCTTTAAGGAGCCAGATTGGCACCTTAAAAAGAGGTGAACATTCAAAATATTTACCTTTTGCTTTTAATGAACAGGGTATTGCTATGCTTTCCTCTGTACTTAACAGCGAACGTGCCATTAAAGTGAATATTACTATTATGCGCGCTTTTGTTAAATTACGAGAACTTTTAAAAACCAATGAAGAATTAAACAAGAAATTAGAAGAAATAGAAAAAAAATATGATAAACAATTCAAAATTGTCTTTCAGGTTTTACAGCAATTGATGGAAAAACCAGTAAAGAAGAGAAAAAAAATTGGATTTAAGAGGGCTGTGGAAGCTTAGAATGAAAAGATGGAGGAATCATGAAAAAAGATGCGCATTATTACGCAGTATTAGCTTTTGCCAGGGCTTGCGGTTTTAAAAAAGAAGCAGCTCATTCCGTAGCTTGTGCATCACAGTTTGTAGATGATGCAAAAATCAATCACATCATTTTAAAAGAAAAACCAGCAAATATCGAATTTGAGACAATAGATGAAAAACCTACTTTCTTTAATATGGCAACCTGTCACTCCTATTTCAAGATAAAAACATTTAATTTTTCTGCTATGACAAATAATACCTGTGCTTTTCATTTTGTACCTGGATGTGAAGGTTCCAGTTTTGTTAAGAAAATGCGATGCAAAGAAAACAAACAAGTTATCAATAATATTCTTAGAGACGCAAAAGAAGATGATGATCTTGTTAAATTTGGAATGGTGCTGCATCCTTTTGCTGATACATTTGCTCACCAAGGATTTTCGGGAATATTAAGCAAAGTTAATGATATCCGGGCTTGTGAGACAAAAACTAAGGTTGCAGGTTTGATCACACACAAAATTACACAGGTTCTGAAATGGTTCTGGAAAAAGAAATTCGATAAACTTTTTGATTCTGGAATGCCAGCTTATGGGCATGGGCAGGCAATGCAATACCCGGATCTGCCTTATTTGAAATGGTCGTATAAATATGATTACAGTGATGAATTTTCGGATAAACCCAAACGATCTGATAACAATAATAAAGATCGTTTTCAGAAAGCGTTCGAAAACATTAAAGAGCATTTGGAAGAATATTTGAGTAAACATCCTGAATATAAAGACGACAACTTCAATTTTACTGATTTCGATATACTCTATAAAGTTCTTATAAAACGAGGTAGTGATAAGAAAAGAATTAAGAATTGGAAAAAACTTTTATTAGAAACGAATCTACTCCTGAAATCTGACAAAGCTTATAAATATGATGAGAACTTATGGTTAGAGCAAGCATTCTCAAATTTTGATAAAAAGAAATTCAATAATAGAAAAGTAACCAATGCAGTATTAGCAAATAAATTTAATAAATCAAATTGGTATAAATTTTACAAAGCAGTTAAATGGTATAAAAAGAAATTTTTTAAATATTGCAAAGAGCAGGGATTGGATATTCCTAATGAGTATAATGTTGATTAATCAATGGAGGAGAAATGGACAAAAAAACCTTAAAAAAAGAAATCAATAAGTATCTCATTCCCAAAACAATTATGTTTGAAAAGGGAAAAGGGTTTATCGAAAATGCCATTCTTGAATCTCAGAATATTTTCTGGGATGAACATGGGAAAAAATCTCAGTGGTCGCATATTGGATTTTTTGGAACCGATGGAAAATTCTATGAAAGCACTGT
>JAGLWO010000077.1 GCA_023133395.1 Candidatus Cloacimonadota bacterium
TGTTATCTGAATATCGTCTGCTCTAACCAGCACGATCTTTACAGGGTTACCACTTTTATAAGCAAGAAGAGCGGTTATACCTGCCAGTAAACTCGGGAAATCTTCCTTTCCTCCAAAAGCTCCACCAATCCCTTCAGAAGTTTCGATAATAGCTTCTTTGATCGTGTTACCCATGATTGCTTCTACACCATCTTTAACAAAGAAAGGACACTGCATTGTTCCACGAACGAACATATTTTTTTCTTCTGGTTTATAAATAGCTATCATTCCCTGGGGTTCAAGATAAGCCTGCTCCTGATGTGCAGTGTAATACACAGAATGTGTTCTGACCCAGTCTTTCTCAGTTTTTACATTTTTCCGATGGTCAATTATGATCTCTTTCCCAAATGAGTTATTTTCGTTTTCCAAACATTCTTTAACATCTATAATCGCAGGAAGTTCTTCGTATTCGACCTTGATTTGTTTCATGAAATTTTTTAAGGTTTCCTTGGAAGGATGTGTAATTCCCATAATTACCTGACCAAAATGAGTGACTTCCTTTGAAGCCATGTATGGTTGGTCACATTCCGGTTCGGGTACGATATTTTTTCCGGGAATATCTCTTGTAGAAACCATTGTGAATTCGGAAAGATTGTAACCATCCGGGAAAGTGATTTTCTTGATGAAACCATGATGACAGGTAGAATAAAGAAGTTGCCCGTGGATCATACCTACGTAGGAATAATCATCTAAAAATTTCCAGGAGCCGTTTAATTTTGGAATAGCATCAATTTTTCTGATGGATTTCATAAACTTCTCCATTTAACCACTGATGAACACAGATAAAAATTATCTATAAACATCTTTTCTATGCGCAATTTTTATAATGTAGATAGTTAAAATTTTATTTTCAATTTGATACAATATTCTATATTGCCGATAACGAATCCGGTATTTTTCCTGATAAGACAATTTTTTCACATTAGATGGATAAGGATTTTCTGCGAGTGCTTCAATGATCTCAAGGATTTTTTTAACATCCTTTTTTGGTATTTTTAAAAGGTCCTTTTCAACTGATCTTTTAATAAGTATTTTATATTTTACCATCTGTTTTCAGATTTGAAATAAGTTTTTCAAAAGTTATGGTAGCTTCATTTGAGCGTTCTTTGAAAGCTGCCGTATCTTCTGCATCTTCTGCTAATTCAAGACGAATTGCCTCATCAACAATATCTGAAATAGAGCGGTTGGTTTCCAAAGCTTTAAGTTTGAGAATATGATGAATTTCAGGATCGAAATAAACTGTTGCTCTTTTTGTGAATGATGCCATAGTAACCTCCTGATTTTTTTCAAAGTGATAATTAACGTTATAGCGCTATGACGTCAAGATATAATTTAAATATCTTTAATTTTTTTTATTGCTTTCGGAATTACGATCTCATTCTCAACCGCATCCAAATCCTTCAATCCGCTTCCGGTAAGCAGAACAACATTCTTTGAATTTTCGTCAATTTTATCTTGTTTGTGATACTTCAGCATTCCGGCAAAACTGGCAGCAGCAGCAGATTCTGCGAATATTCCTGTATTCTCACTTAGAATTTTGGAAGCAGAAATTATCTCTTCATCACTCACAGCAATCCATTCTCCATTGTATTCTTCGATATATTTTTTAGTCATCCAGAAATTGCGGGGAATATCCACTGCTATGGAATCAGCAATTGTATTACTGGGTTTTGAAACAAAGGAATCCTTTTCCAGATTGCGGATAATATTATCGCTTTTTTCAGATTGAACAGCAACAATTATTGGAATTTTATCGATCATACCTAACTTCAGAAGGTCTTCGAATCCTTTATAAACTCCTGAAATTATACAGCCATCACCTACCGGAACGAAAACCCGATCGGGAATTTCCCTTTTCATCTGTTGGAAAATTTCAAATGAGACTATCTTCTTTCCTTCGATGGTGAAAGGGTTGTAGGCTGTATTGCGATTGTACCAGCCGAACTTCTTCGTAGCTTCGATGCTGAGTTCAAAAGCATCATCATAAGTTCCATCCACTGGTACTAATTGTGCACCATACATACAAATCTGTGTTAATTTTGCTTTTGGTGCAGATTTAGGAACGAAGATAATCGCTTTCTGATGTTGAGATGCGCAGATGCCAGCGAGTGAAGAACCGGCATTTCCTGTTGATGCAGCAACAATGGTATCGATCCCATTCTCTTTTGCAAATGCACAAACCAGGTCAGAAGCTCTGTCTTTAAAAGAAAAGGTGGGATTCTGGGAGTCGTCTTTCAGGAAGAGCTTAACCCCCTTTAATTCCCCCTTCAAAAGGGGGATAGCAGCAGAATCCAGTTCATAAAGGGGAGTTTTACCAACTTTGAGGAATGATAAACTTCGTTCTGATTTTATCGGCAAAAGTTCACAATATTCCTTTTCTTTGAGTTTATCGAAGAGTTTGTGTTTTTTATATCGGCTTTTGATTTTCTCGTAATTGTAGAGTGTTTTCAAAACACCTTTAGGCGGTTGGATGCCGTCGTTTTCTTTTTCACATGCAGGACAGAGGTAGGTAACTTCGTCGGAGGAATATTCTTTACCGCAAGTTATGCATTCAAAGTGATATTTATCTTTCATAATTTTCTCAAAAGCCACTGACTCACACAGACGAACACAGATAACTTTTCTTTTTTATCAGTGCATATCCGTGAAAATCAGCGGCAAATTTTCTTATTTATATTCCTTTAACAATCCTGTTCGTTCATTGAATTCCGTAATTTCTTTATCCCACTCATCAACTTTCTCTAACTGATGTTTCCAGTAATTATCGTCGTACCACTGAGCATTCAGTTCTTCTACGGATTTTCCCTGTTGTTCTATCCAGGTGAAGTATTTCAAATTATGCATCCTTCTCTTTTCATAGTAAGTCATTTCTATCATGTGGTCTATGCCAATTCCCATCAAATCTGCTTCAAAAACGATTGCTGCTTGTTTAGAATCAAATTCACCAAATCTTTCCTGTTCTTCTATGATACGTGATTGGTACATTTCCATGGAATCTGTGGCAACTGTGAAGACGACGTCATTTTCGTTCATTTCGTAATATTTTGCCATCTTGATAGCACCCATCAGGTTAGCGATGGAGGATATTCCCAGCAGATCGAGTTTTTCTAAAAGCTGTGGATCAACACCTTTTTCGATGAGTAGTTTCTTACCTTCCGGTTCGTTGAAAAGCCGCATTATATGCATGTTGGGTTCATCATCGATCCCTGCAACCATATCCATATTTTTGATGTTATGTATCCAAGGAACATGTTTATCGCCAATACCTTCGATGCGATGTCCACCATAACCATTATAAAGTAGAGTCGGACATTGCAGTGCTTCGCCGGCACAAACTTTGAAAGTAGGATATTTCTTTCTTAAATATTCGGCACAACCAAGTGTTCCGGCTGAACCTTGAGTAAGAAATAGTGCGCTGAATCTCTGCTCACCTTTTTTCTCAAGATCGAAAACTTCTTCCATAGCGGGACCGGTAACGGCATAATGCCAGAGTGCATTTCCGATTTCACTGAACTGGTTAAGATTTACGATCTCATCCGGTCTGGCATGACATAATTCTTTAGCTTTATCGTAAATTTCTTTTACGTTGCTTTCACAACCGGGCGTGGCATAAACTTCTGCTCCGATTTTATGAAGCCAGTCAAATCTTTCCTGGCTCATTTCCTCAGGTAGAATTGCAATTGAATGACATCCCAGCAAATAAGAATCATAAGCTCCGCCACGGCAGTAATTACCGGTTGAAGGCCAGAGTGCTTTTTGTGTGGTGGGATCAAATTCTCCACTTACCAGTTTTTCTACAAGTGGTCCGAAAGTAGCTCCAACTTTATGGGAACCTGTTGGGAAAAATTTCCCGATCAACATTAAAATACGTGCATTAACTCCAGTAATCTCTTTTGGGATTTCAATGTAATTGACTTTTCCGAATCCGCCACCGAATTTAATCGGTTCGTTCTTCCAGGTTATTCTGAACATATTCAATGAATGCAAATCCCATAAACCTATATTCTTCAGTTTTGCTCTGATCTTTTCCGGGATCAATTCCGGGTTTCGCATCTGTTTGTAAGTGGGAATGATAATGTGTTTTTCACGACAGCGCTTGATAGTGTTTTCTAATATTTGTTCTTTTGTTTTCATTTATTCTCCATTTTGTAGAAGAGATGCCAAGTTCCAAAGTAACAGAGTTCCAGAGTTGCTAAGTTCATTTTTTCTTTGCTACTTGGTATCTTTGTCACTTTGTCACTTCTTCTCATTGTTCTTTATTTTTTTAATCAAGCTGCAAATCATTCTTTCTATTTCTCGAGATTTATCAAAAATATCTTTATGAGTATCATTAATAATATATTCTTGATCTAAAGAAATATCAATTTGAGTTTGAACTTCAAAAAGAGATCCAATAGCTATATATAAAAATCTACTAAATTCTTTTGGAGTTTTTCTTCCGAATCCTTCTGCGATGTTGCTTGGCATTGAAATAACTGCTCGACGTAATTGAGAACTTAAAGAAAATTCCTCATTCTTTGGAAAATTCTTAGTTATTTTGTAAATTGCAGAAACTAATCTCATAGATTTTTGCCATACTATTAATTCTCTGTAAGTTTTAATCATAGAAACCTCTCTGTCACTATGTCACTTTGTTTCTTTGCTACTTTATCTCACTATTCTTGTTCCAGCTTTTCCAGCAACAGCATCTGCAATAAGTTCTGGAGTAGTAATTATAACTTCATTTCCACCACCTTCCAAGAATTCAATAGCAGACTCTATTTTTGGCAGCATACTACCTTTTTTAAAGTGCCCTTTAGTACAATATCTTTTCGCTTCTTCCAGCGTCATCATTGAAATTGCTTTCTGTTCTTCAGTTCCAAAGTCAAGATAAACCTGTTCAATAGCAGTGGAGATAATTAAGTAGTGGGCTTTCAGATTTCTTGCCAGCAGAGATGAAGTCCTGTCTTTATCAATAACAGCAGGAACTCCTTCAAGATTTCCATTTTCATCTTCAATAACAGGAATTCCGCCGCCACCAACAGCAATAACTATAAAATCATTTTTGATCAAACAATCGATGGCATCCTGCTCGATGATCTTAATTGGAATGGGGGAAGCCACCACGCGTCGATAACCGCGACCAGCATCTTCAATGATATCCCAATCATATTGTTGCTTTTTATTCTCAGCCTCTTCTTTGCTCAGGAAAGGACCGATCGGTTTTGTGGGAGTTTGAAAAGCTTCATCATCCTTATCAACTAAAACCTGAGTCACTACAGTAGCCACACCTTTAGCGATCCCTTTTTTCTTTAGAATATTTCCTACAGCCTGCTGTATCTGGTAACCGATTGCACCTTGTGTATCAGCACCTGCTGATGGTAGTGGAACATCGTGAAGCTGATCTTTTGAAATTTCTGAACGAAGAAGAATGAAACCGACCTGAGGTCCATTCCCATGCGATACAATAACTTGAATATCCTGCTCGATCAATTTCACGATATGTTGAGCAGTTTCTATGATGCAATCATACTGATCATCTACAGTTTGATGGCTTTTATCTTTGATCAGGGAATTACCCCCGATCGCTAATACTGCTAATTTTGACATTTGTTTTTCCTCCGAATTTTAAATTTCTACTTTCATCCCGGCAATAGTCATTGCCATAATTGCTTTCTGTGTATGAAGTCTATTCTCTGCAATATCCACGATGATCGAATTTGGTCCGCTGGCAACTTCATCTGTTACTTCTTTACCGCGATCAACAGGCATAGGATGAATGTATAAAGCATTATTTGTACGATCCATTCTTTCCTGGTTGCATATCCAGTCTGTCATTTTGCTGGCTCTGGCAATTTCAGCTTCTTTACCGATCTTGTAAAAATCCGGTCCGAACCAGTTACGTGAATAAACGAATTCCACATCCTTAGTATAGCCTGCATTGGGATCATTGATTATCTCAAATTTTGTTCCGTTAGCCTGGCAGTTTGCTTTCACCTTTGCTATTTCTTCTTCAGGAAGATCGTAGCCTTTCGGAAAAGCAAGTTTCACATTCATTCCCAAACGTGAAGTAATAAGCAGATTCTCATGAACAGAACAATAGGAACGGGCTAACGAACCGTGAGCCCAGGTCATGAGAACGGTTTTACCTTTCAAATCACCTTTATGCTCCTGCATTCCCATCACGTCGGAAAGTCCCTGGCAGGGATGGTATTTATCGTCTGCCATGTTGATAATGGGAACATCCATCCATTTAGCATATTCACGCAGAAGAGCATTTCCATCTCCGTAATTTTCCACAGAGGTTTCCAAAATTCTGATTCCCATTCCGCAAGCATATCTCGCCAGAACTTTTGCTGCATCTTCGATTGTTTCTCCTGCTTGAACTTCCACACCACCGCTGGTTTTTTTCAGGCGCATTGTTTTTGGCTCCAGGAACTGAGCATGTCCACCGAGTTCCGTAGCTGCCGATTCAAAAGAGATCCTGGTTCGGAGTGACGGATTGAAAAAGAACATCAGGAAAGTTTGGTCTTTGAGAAGTTG
Source organism: Candidatus Cloacimonadota bacterium (assembly GCA_023133395.1). Taxonomy (GTDB): domain Bacteria; phylum Cloacimonadota; class Cloacimonadia; order Cloacimonadales; family TCS61; genus JACNIV01. The sequence goes on from JAGLWO010000077.1 coordinate 6,562, forward strand.
ATTGAATTTTTCTCCATATCTGTCTGCTTTCATTTCTTTAGCGAGTTTCAGCAGAGCGTTGATCTCCTGCACCGAAAGTTCCTGGGTGCAGATAACATCTTTACCTTTCATATCGATTTGCATTTTTTTATCCTTCTTTTCTCGTTCCCAAATTCTGTTTTGATCTAATCTACGAAACAGAGTTTCGTTTTCAAGTGTGTTCCCATCCGGCAGCTGCCGGATATGAACAAGTTTCGATAAACCTTTTCAAGGCTTTTACAACCTTCCACCCATAAGCAATGTCATGATCGCTTTTTGAGCGTGAAGACGGTTTTCCGCTTCATCATAAACTACACTTTGTGGACCGTCGATAACGGCATCTGTTACTTCCATGCCTCTATCGGCAGGAAGGCAATGCATATAAATTCCGTTCTTATCGATAAGCTTCATTTTAGCTTCATCGCATATCCAGTGTTTATTTCTTTCAAAAAGTTCTTTCATGCCATCCAGGTTTTCTTCTTTAATCTTTTTGCCATTTTCATCCATTTGAGCAAAATAATCGAGAGCTCCCCAGGATTTCGGATAAACCACATGAGCACCTTCAAAGGCAGCTTCCATATCGTCTGTTTCTTCAAAACTACTGTTATTCATTTCAGCATATTCTTTACATTTTTTGGTAACTTCAGGATCGAGTTCGAACCCTTTGGGATGGGCAAGAACCACATCCATTCCCAGAAGAGAAGGAGCAAGTGCCAGACTTTGCGGAACAGCAAAAGGCTTTGCTGTAGAACCGGAATAAGCCCAACTGATGACGAATTTTTTACCTTTGAATTCACCGAATTTTTCTTTGATAGTAAGCATATCTGCCAGTGCCTGGCAGGGATGATAAACATCGCATTCCATATTTATTATTGGAATATCGGAATAATGAGCAAATTCCTTCATAGTTTCGTGAGCAAATCCGTAAATCCATTGAGACGGTGCTCCATACATCCTGATGGCAATTGCGTCTCCGGTTCTGCTGAGAACCTGGGCAACATCACAGATCCTTTCGGTTTTATAAGGAACTTCAAATCCTTTGCGAGCTGGAGTGTAAGTTTTTCCCGGTTCCAGGTCCACATGAAAACCACCGAGCTGTTGAATGCCGACTGCAAATGTGCTTCTTGTTCTTAATGAACTGTTAAAGAACATTGTATAAAGAGTTTTTCCTTTTAAAATATGAGTCATATCTTCATTCATAGCATATCTAGTTTTAAGTTCTTCTGCCAGACGCAATAAAGATTCCCATTCTTCTTTTGTATAATCGATTTCAGGACTGAGCCAGTCCCTTCCTAAAAATTTATTTGTGCGCATTTTTCCTCCAAAAATATAATTTTTATTTAAATATTAGGTAAAAAAGTAACGATTGTATTATTTATTGTTGCATAAGAAGATACAGGATAATCTACGCATTTTGTAGATGCGAATTAACATAACGTCAATAGACAGTACGTTTTTCATATCCTTATACCTCCTTATTCTTTTTTGTGTTAGAAGATATTTGTAATCTCTGAGATTAGTGTAAATTATGTCAACCAAGTTTTGCAAGTTATTATAGAAAAAGAGTAATTCAGGAATCGTATATAAAAAAGGAATGCTTTTATGATGCAGTCCTTTTAAGGTATATTTAATATTTTTTGAAATTTTCTGGTTATTTCAAAAGAATCATTTTCTTCATCGAAGCATATTCACCGGTATTCATTTTGTAGAAATAGATCCCGCTGGATACAGGTTTATTATCCTCGTCTTTTCCATCCCAGATACGCAGGTTACCG
>JAGLWO010000078.1 GCA_023133395.1 Candidatus Cloacimonadota bacterium
ATGTACTTCAAGCAGGATATTTAAGCGTGTTATTGCCTGCTTTCCTGGGAATTATCTCAAGTTTTCCCAGACCTTCTTTAATGATCTATTTCTCAGCTGCAGGATTGATTCTAATAATTTCAACAATCGAATCTTCATTTTCCCTTGCCTATATCGATGAACTTACGGGACTTCCGGGACGCAGGAGCCTATCTGAAACTTTGACGAATCTAGGAAAACATTACACCATTGCAATGATCGATATTGATTATTTTAAAAAATTCAATGATTTATACGGTCATAAAACCGGTGACCAAGTTCTAAAAATGATCGCTACAAAATTAAGTGAAATCTCAGGAGGAGCAAAAACATTCCGTTACGGTGGAGAGGAATTCACAGCTATCTTTCCCGGTAAAAGTGCAGAGGAAGTAAAACCACATCTGGAAGAATATCGCCAAACTATTGCATCCACCCCTTTCATAGTACGAAGTAAAGAGCGTCTTAAAAGCAGTCTGGAAAACCGGGGAAAAGCAATATTCAAAGGTCAGAATCAAGCTAAAGTAACAGTTAGCATCGGTATTGCTGAATACAATAAAAACCTAACAAAACCAGAAAAAGTACTAAAAGCTGCTGATAAAGTTCTTTACAAAGCAAAGCGTGCTGGTAGAAATAGAGTCAAAATATAAAACTAAATTAAGGATATAATAATGAAGAAACCTATTCAAAAAGCAGAAGACAATGTAAACCAACTGAAAAAATTAAATAGCGAGTATGAAAAAACAAAAAAAGCTCTGGAAAAAACCAATAAATTCCTTCTAAATATCTTAGAAAGTTCCTCATCTATTTCAATTATTTCCACTGATCTTGAACAAAATATATTATACTGGAATCCAGGATCAGAAAATATTTTCGAATATAAATCCTCGGAAATAGTAGGTCGACATAAGATTGATATAATTTATTCTGGGAAAAATACAATTAAAAGAGCCAACCAGATTAGAAAACACATTATTAAAACAAAAAAAGGAGCTGTTTGTGAACTCCGACAGGTAACTAAAACTGGACGCCAGCTATGGAGCAAAATGACTCTCACACCCAGACTTGATGAAAAAGGTAATGTTATTGGAATTCTGGGTATTGGTGAGGATATAACAGAACATAAGCAGGCAGATAAAGAACTTTATCAAACTATGAAAAGATTGAAAAAAACTTTGGAAGGAATAATTCATGCAACAGAAAAGATCATTGAAACCAGGGACCCTTACACTGCCGGTCATCAGAGAAGAGTCGCTTCATTAGCCAAGGCAATTGCAAGTAATATGGGTCTTGACGAAAACACTGTTGAAGGAATTTATATGGTCGGTGTAATACATGATCTTGGAAAGATATCTGTCCCCGCAGAAATATTAAGTATGCCCAGAAGATTAACCAATGCAGAACTGGCTCTGATTAGAACTCACCCACAAACAGGTTATGACATATTCAAGCCAATCGATTTTCCCTGGCCTGTTGCAGAGATAGTTCTTCAACACCATGAAAGATTGGATGGTTCTGGATATCCAAACAGGTTGGAAGGGGATGAGATTATGCTTGAAGCCCGGATTCTTGCTGTTGCCGACGTTGTGGAAGCTATGGCTTCCCATAGACCTTACAGAGCTGCATTCAGTTTAAAAAGAGCTTTAGGGGAGATAGAACAGAATAAAGATATATTGTATGACTCAAAGGTTGTTGAATCATGCCTTGACCTTTTTAATAATAAAAAATTCAAATTTAGTGCAACAAGGGAAGTATCACCTCTTATCGGTGGTTAAAATGTTCTGTCCTAAATGCAAAGCAGAATATATCAAAGGTGTTACCGAATGCCCGGAGTGCAAAGTTCCTTTAATAAAGAGACTTCCTTCTGAAGAATTCATAGAATTCGTAAAAGTATTTGAATCGCCAAATCCAGCTTTAACTGCTATTATAAAATCAATTTTGGACGATGCAAAAATCAAGTATTTCGTTAAAGGTGAACACATGCAGGGGCTCTTTGGTGGTCAAATGCAATTTACTTCCAAAGCAGGAATCGGGAATGCTGAATTCTTTGTAAGCAAAGAAGATGAAGAAATTGCGAAAGAACTTTTACGTGAAGTTGAAGATAATAGTAACCAGGAGTAGCAAAATGAAAAAACTTATAATACTTTTCCTGTTCATATCTGCATCTTTCTTATTTGCAGTAGACAAGCTC
>JAGLWO010000079.1 GCA_023133395.1 Candidatus Cloacimonadota bacterium
TGGTAAACAATGCGACCAGCACCGATGTTCAAATGACCAACTTCCGAATTGCCCATATCACCTTTCATCAGTCCCACAGCTAACCCGGATGCATCAAGCCTGCTTTCCGGATTTTCTCTTCTGAATTTATCGAGATTGGGAGTATTTGCTGCAGCAATAGCATTTCCGTAATCAGATTCATTGATTCCATATCCATCGAGAATTAAAAGCAAAACCCTTTTATTCATTTTACCCCGATTTAATTATTTTAAAATTTTTTAAAAACAATCATTTTCCTCTGGAAAGCTATGTCAAGATAAGAAATGTTTTCAAACTTCGGAAGTTTTAGAAAACTTTTGAAGTTTTGTTTTCTTCCGAAGTTTTTGTTTGACACAGAGTAAAAAATTAAGAATTTAACATTGTTCTTAGAATAAAATAAGGAGACTTGATGTTGAAAGTCGGGATTGTTGGTATTGGACAATTTGGTAAGAACCATGCACGGATATTGAGCCAGAGCAATAAATGTGAATTTGTGGGATTATATGATAAAAACAAAAAAAGAGCTCAAGAAATCGGTGAAAATCTTGGCTGTAGGGTTTTTCCAGATTATAAGTCACTTCTCGTAGAATGCAATGCTGTTGTAAATGTTGTTACAACTATTTCTCATTATGAACTTGCAAAGAAAGCTTTAGAAAAAGGAATTCACGTTTTCATCGAAAAGCCTATAACTTCTGAACTCTGGCAGGCTGAAGAACTGATTAAACTGGCAAAAGATAAGAACCTTAAAATCCAGGTTGGACATATCGAACGCTTCAACCCGGTTGTGATGGAAATTGAAGATAAGATAAAAGACCCGATATTTATCGAATGCCACCGGATTGCTCCTTTCACTCCACGAGGAACGGATATCCCGGTTGTCTTGGAATTGATGATCCACGATATCGATCTTATTCTTGCTTTTGTAAAAAGTGATGTTAAACATATCAGTGCCAGTGGTGCAGGTGTGATGACCAGAAGTATAGATATTGCCAATGCCCGTGTAGAATTTGAGAACGGTACTGTAGCGAATGTTACTGCTAGCAGAATTTCCATGAAAAGATCGCGGAAATTACGATTTTTCCAGAAAGACGCCTACTTCTCAATGGATTTCCAGGCAAAAAAAGTTACATATATAAAAAAATCCAAAAATCTGTATAAAGTCCTGCCCAAGATAATGATGGGTAAATACGAAGGTATCGACACAAAAGATGTCGTAGATATCCTGGAGGTGGATGCTTCAAAGCGTGAAAA
>JAGLWO010000008.1 GCA_023133395.1 Candidatus Cloacimonadota bacterium
ACGCAACAAAACCAACAAGGTGGTATAGTGGAAAAAGAAGCCCCAATCCATATTTCAAATGTAAAATTATTTAATGAGAAATTAGGTGAAGTAACTCGAGCAGTTTTCAAAAAGGTCGGAGATTCTCGCATTCGTATATGTAAAAAAACTGGAGATGAGATATAAAGGAGCTGTAAGTGAATCGTTTACAGGAAAAATATAAAAAGGAAGTCATTCCTGCTATGTTGAAACATTTTGATTATGGAAATGTTAATCGTGTTCCTAAGTTGGGAAAAATATCAATCAATATTGGTGTTGGTGCTGCCACCCAGAACAAAGCACTACTTGATAATGCGGTTAAAGACCTTACTCAAATTACAGGAAGAAAACCAATAATAACTAGGGCAAAAAAATCCATTTCTAACTTCAAACTAAGAGCAGGAATGCCTATTGGTTGCAAAGTTACTCTACGTGGTGAAATTATGTTTGAATTCCTGGATAGATTAATATCGATTGTAATTCCAAGGATGCGGGACTTTAGAGGTACTTCTCCCAAATCTTTGGATGGGCGTGGTAATTTTTCATTGGGAGTCAGGGAGCAGACAGTATTTCCTGAAATTGAATATGATAAGGTTGATGCCATAAGAGGATTAAATATTACAATTGTAACAACAGCTAAGACTGACGAAGAAGGTAGAGAACTTCTAAGCTATCTTGGAATGCCGTTCAGGAAATAATATAAGGAGATATTTTGGCTAAAAAATCATGGGTTGTTAAACAAAAGAGACCTGCTAAATTTTCATCAAGAGAGTACTCTCGATGTAAAATCTGCGGACGTTCAAGAGCATATATGCGTGATTTTGGGCTTTGCCGTATTTGTTTCAGAAAATTAGCCGGGGAAGGACAGATTCCCGGTGTTAAAAAAGCTAGCTGGTAAAATAGTAAGGAGAAGAAATGAGTGTTACAGATCCGATCGCTGATGCTATTACTAAAATCAGGAACGCATATCGGGCGGACCATAAAACGGTAAGTGTATTTCATAGTAATATTAACGAAGCTATTGTAAAAATCCTTGCAGATGAGAATTTCATCAACAGCTATGAACTGATTGATCGAGATCCTGCAAAAAAAGTTCTCAGGAAGAAAATTTTTATAAACCTTCGTTACACCAATAGTGGTAAACCTGTTATGAAAGGAATACAAAGAGTAAGTAAACCCGGTCTTAGAATTTATGTGAATTCCAGGAATATTCCTTCTGTTTATAATAATACTGGCTGTGCTATTTTATCAACAAGTCAGGGTGTAATAATAGATAGAGATGCTCGCAAATTAAAAGTCGGTGGTGAGTATGTCTGTAAAGTTTGGTAGCTGGAGGAATAGATGTCAAGAATAGGTAAAACTCCTGTTAAATTACCAGAAGGTGTAAAAGCAGTTATTCAGAAGAACAAAATAACTATTTCTGGTAAGAATGGAGAGCTTAACTATACCCTTAATCCTGGAATTAAAGTAGAGGAAAAAGAAGGAAGTTTGATTGTAACACGAAAAGATGATTCCAAACTACAGAAGTCTCTTCACGGGCTTACAAGATCATTAATAAATAATATGGTTATTGGTATCACCGAAGGATTTACCAAAGAACTGCAAATAATTGGAACAGGATATTCTGCAGAAGTTGTGGGACCCTGGTTAAAACTGAACGTAGGATTTTCCCATGAAATTTATATTGAAATTCCAGAAAATCTTAAAGTAGAAGCAAAAATAAT
>JAGLWO010000080.1 GCA_023133395.1 Candidatus Cloacimonadota bacterium
TGATTACAGCAGGTTAGGGGATAATACTCAAATAAGAGGGAATAATATCTTCTTTGGAAAACATTTATTTAATAGTTCAGGACTGAGGATAGGTGGGGGAGGTCGGCAACACCCAAATGCAAATTTTAAGATAGGTGATAGATGTACTATTCACAACAACTTTATAAATATATGTGAACCAGTTGAAATTGGTGATGATGTGGGTTTGTCACCTGATGTTTCAATTCTGACTCATGGTTATTGGTTGTCAGTTTTTGAAGGTTTTCCAGCTTCATTCTCAGGAGTTAAAATTGGTCAGGGAGTAATAATTGGTTATAGAAGTTTGATTATGATGGGAGTAGAAATAGCTGACTATATCGTAGTGGGAGCAAACTCAGTAATTACAAAAAACCTCATAGAGAAAGGAATTTATGCTGGCATTCCAGCAAAAAAAATCAAAGAGATAAAACCTTTAACTGTTGAGGAACGGATAAAGCAGTTAGATATGATAATTAATAAATATAAACCAATTGCTGAATATCATGGAGTAAATCCTAAAATCGAAGTAAATTATCCTTATGTTAATGTTAATGATTTTAGATTCAATGTTGAGACTTTTGAATATGAAGGAACAGAAGATGAAGAAACTGATGACATAAGAGATTATATACGCAAATGGGGAATTCGTATATATACTAAACGACCGTTCAAAAGTAAATTTTCTTTTACAAAAATAACACAATAATGATTTTAGATAATGAAAAAATCCAAAATCCTTTTTTTAATCCTTGATCTACTTTTCATTACCTCCGCCTTCATTTTCTTTATCTGGCTTAAGCCTGCATCAAGGCGTATCTACCTTCCAGCATACTATAGGCCCTTCCTGGGCTTTGCTTTTATATGGATTGTAACCTCATTGATTGGAGATAAATTCAATCTGGCAGATAAGAAACGACTCAAGGATTTGCTCAATCCGATCTTCAGAATAGATATAACAATATTGGCAATCGCAGTTACTCTAATTTACATTTTTCAGCGATTTTCATATTCCAGGATGATCGTCTTTGGAACAATTCTGTTTTCTATCTCATTGGAAATAATATTTGTGATTTCATATTACCTGCACAGGAAAGTCAGAAACGGGTTTGATAATCCCATCACACTTTCTGTGAAACCTAAATTTGTAGGTCCAATTGTTTTAGATTTCGAGGATGAAAAGTTCGATTATAAACTTCCGGAAATAAAAAATATAGATGAGACTATTTATCCAAATTTAAAGAACAAGTACTTAATTGATAACATAGAAATGTTCGATTTTATTGAACAGAATATAAATCTGGATAGGATAAAAAAGAGTGAATCTTTTATAATACATACTCACACCCTCTTTAATATTGAGAACGTTGAACCTGCTTCCCACCAGTTGTTTATAAATTTGCATAGGATCAATGATATTCGCAGAATCAACATGTACTTGATTCAAATCAATAAAAACCTTAAATATAAAGGTTACTTTATTGGTAACTGCGAGACGATACAGGAAAGACATAAAAAGTATTTTAATAGTTTCCCATTTTTTATAGCTGCTCCGCTGTATTTATTAGATTTTACCTATAAAAGAATTTTTCCCAAAATACCGATTTTAAAGGAAACTTATTTTGCAATTTCAAAAGGTGAGAACAGGGCAATTTCGCAAGCTGAGATTCTGGGAAGACTGTATTTCTGCGGTTTTAGAGTTATTGCAACCACTGAGATAAATAACCTGTTTCATTTTATTGCTGTAAAAGTCAGGGAACCTAAAGAAGACCCAAATCCATCTTATGGTCCTTTCATAAAACTTAGAAGGGTTGGTCAGGATGGTGAGCTTTTCTATGTCTATAAATTAAGGACAATGCATCCCTATTCTGAATATTTACAGAGTTACATTCATAATAAATACCAGTTGGAAGATTATGGAAAGTTTAAAGAGGATTTTAGAATAACTAGCTGGGGTAAGATTATACGGAGATTTTGGATTGATGAACTCCCACAATTTATAAATTTTTTAAAAGGTGATTTAAGTCTGGTTGGCGTTAGAGCATTAAGTGAGCACTTTTTTAATCTTTATCCGGAAGATGTAAAAAAACTTAGGACAGAATTCAAACCTGGTATTTTTCCTCCTGGAGTTGCAGAAGAAATTCCAAAAAGTTTTGAAGGAACTATACAAGCAGAACGTAAATACCTATTAAAGAAATTAAAACATCCAATAAGAACAGATTTTAAATATTTCTTTATAATTCTATACAAAATAATTTTTAAAAATATAAGAGGGGGCTAGGTTTTTACTTGATTAGTTTCACTTTACTATATCTACATACAGAATTTATTTGAAGAAATCTTGGAATCAGAAAAGCACCACCTTGAAAGAAGATAGAAAAATAGATTCCTGACGGATTTCTCGTATTTCTTTAGAGCATTTTATAATATTATATTTAGAAATGCAAGGAGCAAATAATTGTAGAAGGAAGACTGTAGGCGGTAGACTGAATGTATTGATTTTATTGTAACACAATAAATGGAGGATTAATGAGCACAAAAACATTTAAAGAGATTAAAGCTTGGCAGTTGGCACATCAATTTGTTCTAGAAGTTTATAGATTTACTAAAAATTTTCCGAGAGAAGAAATTTATTGCCTAACGAGTCAATTTAGAAGGGCAGCTATTTCTGTTGCTGCAAATATTTGTGAAGGTTATAAAAAGAAAGGTAAAAAAGATAAACTACGTTTTTATAATATATCACAAGGTTCGATAGAAGAGTGTCGATATTATATAATTCTTTCTAAAGATCTTGAATATGGTTGTTCGCAAGAAATGGATGAACTTCTTGATTCTGTAGGTCGAAAATTATATGGTTATATAAAATCCATTGAAGAAAGTATGATGTAAAAAGAAGACGGGAGACGGAAGTCGGTAGAATCAGAAGGAAAACCTTGAATGATGTGAGCCTTCTTACTTCCGTTTACCGTCTACTGTTTTCTGTCTTCTGACTTCACATTTATAGTAATGCCAATAAAATTAGTATTTATCAGTGAATATCAGTGGTTAATTAAGGAGTAATATATGAAATTAGCAGTAATCGGAACCGGCTATGTAGGATTAGTTACCGGTACCTGTTTCGCAGAAATGGGAAATGATGTAATTTGCGTAGATAATGATAAAAAGAAGATCAACCTGCTCAACTCGGGCAAGATTCCCATCTGGGAACCAGGACTGGAAGAGATGGTTATCCGCAATTCGGAAGAGGGTAGATTGAATTTCACCACTGACATCAAAGATGCTGTGGAAAGGTCTCAGATATGTATTATTGCTGTAGGAACTCCTCCCGGTGAAGATGGTTCTGTTGATTTGCAGTATGTACTAGCAGTGGCTCGTGATATTGCCAAATATATGAATGATTATAAAATTGTTATCAATAAATCCACAGTTCCTGTGGGAACGGCAGATAAAGTGAAAGCAACTGTGCAGCGGATCCTCGATGAACGTAGTGTAGATTATCCTTTCGATGTTGTTTCCAATCCTGAATTTCTAAAGGAAGGAGATGCCATTAACGATTCCATGAAGCCGGATAGAGTTATCGTGGGTACAGACAACGAAAAATGTGCTGAGATAATGCACGAGCTTTATGCACCTTTCTGTCGTACCCGTGAAAAGCTGATTATCATGTCCATCCGCTCAGCAGAGATGACCAAATACGCTGCTAATGCCATACTGGCAACAAAGATATCTTTCATGAATGATATTGCCAATCTCTGCGAACTAATGGGAGCAGATGTTTCCGAAGTACGGCACGGTATCGGCGCGGATTGTCGTATAGGTTATAAATTTATCTACCCTGGTGTAGGTTATGGTGGTAGCTGTTTCCCAAAAGATGTGAAAGCTCTTATTAGAATGGCTAAAAAAGTAGGAATGAATGCTCGTGTTCTCCAGTCAGTCGAAGCTGTAAATGAAGATCAGAAAACGGTTCTTGTAAGAAAAGTTAAAAGCCACTTTGCCGATAACCTTACAGGTCTTACATTTGCCATCTGGGGTCTCTCTTTCAAACCCAAGACCGATGATATGCGCGAAGCTCCATCAATTACAATAATAAACGGTCTTTTGGAAGCTGGAGCGACTGTTCAGGCTTATGATCCGGTAGCTATGGATGAAGCGAGTCGCGTTTTTGGAGATAATCCAAAGATTAAATATGTCCATGGTAACTACGATGCTCTCAAGGGTGCTGATGCACTTCTTCTCATTACTGAGTGGAACCAGTTCCGCTATCCTGATTTTGAGAAAGTAAAAAAATTGCTGAATAAACCCGTTATTTTTGATGGCAGGAACCAGTATAATCCGAAAGAACTAAAAGAACTCGGATTCACTTATTATGCCATAGGAAGGAATTGAGATAAAAGACATTTCAAGGAAGATAGTATTAAATGAAAGTAGATTTTTGGAAGAAGATATTAATAGGAATTTACTCACTTCGTTCGTGGTATTAAATAGAAAGAAATGCAGGAAGAAGGAATTTAGTGAAAGATTGTTCGAGGAAGATTGGCATTGGTAGGCACTCGTCGTGTTTAACAATAAATACATACAAATGCCCATTAATACCAATAAATACCTTTGTATAATGTCGAGTGTGATGAATTCTATTTTTAATATTTCGTAATAATTCGAAGCAGTATTGGAGTATTTTAATGATCAAGACATTGGATGATTTTCAAGTTTATCAATTAGCTATGGATTTAGGTGAGAATGTTTGGAGTATCGTTTTAAAGTGGGATTACTTCTGCAAAGATACTATTGGTAAACAACTTGTGAGAGCATCTGATTCAATTGCAGCGAATCTAAGTGAAGGATTGGGCAGATATCATTACAAAGAAACTAAAAATTTCAGTTACTATTCTCGAGGATCATTATTTGAAACTAAAACCTGGATCACAAAAGCGAAAAATCGTTTTTTAATAACCGAAAAGCAGTATCACGAATTTGGAAATACATTAGACTCAATCGGTATTAAGATAAACAATTACATCAAAACTTTAGGAAATTGAATGACAATTAATACCCATAAATACCTACAAATGTCCACTAATACCGACGAAGTCAAATACCTACCAATTCCAGCGAAGCGTAATCCCCACAAATGCCCATCAATACCTACCAATGCCCACAAATACCCATCAATGCCTATAAATGTCCTATACCCAGCAATTCCCACAAATACAATTTCTTCAACTTTAATTCCATTCTATGAGTGAAAACATGAACATACTAATAACAGGTGCAGCTGGATTTATCGGCTCACATTTATGTGAAGCATTAATAGGAAAGCATAGGGTTTTTGGACTGGATAATTTCTGCGATTTTTATGATCCCGGGATTAAATGGAACAATATAAAAACTCTGCAGAAGAATGATAATTTTATCTTGTTTGAAACAGATATCAGGGATGAAAAGAGGTTGGGATCAATCTTTTCTGGAAATAAATTCGATCTAGTTATCCACCTGGCAGCCATGGCTGGAGTAAGACCCTCTATTAAGAACCCAAAACTCTATACTGAAGTAAATATCAATGGAACAGTTAACCTTCTTGAACAGTGTAAAAAGTATGGAATAAAAAATTTTATTTTTGCTTCATCATCTTCGGTTTACGGGAATAATAAAAAAATACCTTTTTCCGAAGCAGATCCGGTTGATTTTCCTATTTCACCTTATGCTTCCACTAAAAAAGTTGGGGAACTCATCTGCCATACCCATTTTCACCTGTATGGAATGTCCGTCCTTTGCCTACGGTTATTCACTGTGTACGGACCACGTCAGAGACCCGACCTTGCCATTTATAAATTTGCACGTCTGATGCTGGATGAAAAGGCTATACCCGTTTATGGAGATGGCACCACCCAGCGTGATTACACCTATGTCGATGATATTATTGATGGTATTCTGAAGGCAATCGAGTTTGTACAAACCGGTCATCACTACGAGATATTTAACCTGGGAGAATCTCAAACCATAACCCTGAATAGAATGATAGAAACCCTGGAAAAAGCTCTGGGGATAAAAGCAAAAAGGGAATTTCTATCAATGCAACTCGGTGATGTGGAAAGAACCTATGCAGATATCTCTAAAAGCAAGAAAATGCTGGGATACGATCCTCAAACAGATTTTGGAGATGGTATAGCTAAATTTGTTGAGTGGATAAAGTGTAATTAACTACGCTGGTTCAATTATGCTAATTGAACCATTCATTTTTTATACTTCCCTCTCTTAATACAAAGAGAAGGACAGCCATGTCAGGGCGTATCCGGCTGTTGCTGGAGAAGACTGAAGGGTGAGTTTAAGGACGAGGTGAAGTCTAAAATTTTAAAGAAAAAGGAAACACATAGTTCAAGTTACACATTGTCCGGCTTTGACGGAAACACGAACCAGCTTAAGTAATTGATAAATACAAGATATATAATTTCTTAGGAAGCAGAAATGCTTCCTTTTTTAATATATTTTAAAAAATCATTTGACGTAAATTGCAAACATCGACAAATTAAACCTAGAACTTCTTAAAACAGAAGGATATAATTCAGATTAATATCTTTTTATTTTAATCTGTAAAAAAAAGTAAATCATGTTTTCAATTAGTAAATTAGATTATAGATTATATCAATTTAAAAAAAGGAGGTAACATGGTTAGAACACCTAGTATTAATAATGTATCCCTGGCAGGTAATATTGTGAGGGATGCGGTCATTAACCGCGTTGGTGAAAATAAGATTCCTGTGACTACCCTGACAATTGCTCACAATCAGCGTTATAAAGCTAAGGATGACAAATGGCAGGAGACGGTTTCCTTTGTTGATGTTGAGGTCTGGGGTGCTCTTGCTGAGCGTGAAGATTACTACAAGAAAGGAGTTCCGGTAGTTGTTGAAGGTACTCTCAAAGAAAACCAGTGGAAAGACAAGGAAGGTAAATCACATTCCAAAATAGTAATCAGAGCAGATAGGGTTCACATTCTCAATTACCCGGATAAGAAGGAGAAGTAAAAAAAAGGAAACCGTTCTGTTTCCTTAAGACCGTTGACAAAGTCAAAAGCCACTTGGCATTATAAAAATTGGCGTTAAAAAATAGTGAAATGAAAGCGTATATGAGATGCTATGTTTGAGTCCCACTTTTGTGGGATGAGTTCGGTATCGAATAGCTTGGATAAGCTATTTTAGACGTTTTTATAGAGCCATGATCTTCTTGTCTCGCTGAAGTTTACTAAACGAAGGCTGATTCTTTGGTTCGTTTCTGTTGGATTAAGCTAAAAGAAATGAACATTAAAGAATTTTGATTTATTGCAGTGGAATTTTTATGATAATAGTTCATAATGAATCTGAAGGAAACCGTACGGTTTCCTTTTTTTAATTTTAATATTACTAAAATTTATACCCCACCCCGAAATGATGGGTAACATCGATGGTGTGGGTGTTATAGGCATAGTTAATAGAAATATTATACAGATTAAATTCCGCTCCCATTGAATAACTGGTCGGCTGTGAACGAACACCAAAGCGAAGAGCCAGCATATTAATAATCTTTACTTCAGTTCCAGCATGAATCTCGGTTTCACCACCAAGCGTCTTTTTCAATTCCAGGGATGTAATAACGTCTGTATAAGGCAGATAGGAAATTCCCATAGCCATCTTCTGTGGTAGCTCATGACTGCTGTCTTCACCGACCTTGGGATTATTAAGATTAGACACAGCAAAACCTATCCTGGTCCTCTGGTGTAGTACAGCCAGGGCTCCAATATTTATTCCGAAAGCAGGTTGATCACCAAAACTGTTGATGGACAAGTGATACATATTGAAGGTGTATCCAATATCTATCTCTGAATGAACGTCCTTCAATAGTGTAAAGGAGTGAGCCAGAGCATAGAGCTTTTCTGACATCAGGTTTACATCCTGAAAATCCACATCCATGGACTGCAGACCAATGCAAATCGTTCCGAACTTTTTGGGAAGCTCCATAGAAAGAGCAACTGTATTCAATATTTGGAAATCGTTACTGAAAATCTTTGTATAACCGATCATCAGGTTATTACCAGCTTTATTCAACCCTGCCGGATTATAAAAGATACCATTAGCATCATCACTATTGGAATAAAAAGCTCCACCCATTGCCCGTGCTCTGGGTGAGGGTTCATAATCATCAAAAACTGCAGAAAGACTGACTGTAAAGATGAACATTAAGAAAATTACAATAAAATTTCTGGTATTCATGATCCCCTCCTTACTTCAGTGGAGCACCGATCACGATCGGGGCTTTGGCTGTTTTTTTCTTTCCGGTGTTCGCTTCAATAACTTCCAGGTAGCATATATATAGACCCAGCGGTAGAAGCTTATTATTCTTATCGCGTCCATTCCAATCGTAATGAGTAATGCCTGTTGCACCCGAAATAATAATATTTTGAGGAGTA
>JAGLWO010000081.1 GCA_023133395.1 Candidatus Cloacimonadota bacterium
TTTTTGAAACACTTTCCCCTGATATTGTGTTGCTTGATGTCAGACTTGATGGTGCAAATGGACTCGATATTCTAAAAATAATAAAAGAAAAAGATAAAGACACAATTGTGATAATGATTTCGGGACATAGTGGTATCAAAGAAGCAGTGACATCTATGAAACTGGGTGCTTACGATTTCCTGGAAAAACCACTTAGTTTGACTAAAGTAAAAATCATTCTGAAAAAAGCTTTTGAATTCAAAACCTTATCAAAGGATTATTTTCGATTGAAGAATACTGTAAGTGAACAATATAAAATAATAGGAGAGAGTAAAGCTATAAAAGATATGCTTAAACTTGTTCAGAAAGTTGCCCCGAGTGATTCAAAAGTTTTGATCAGGGGTGAAAGTGGAACTGGCAAAGAACTGGTAGCATTTGCAATCCATAATCAAAGTAAAAGAACCAATAAACCTTTTGTGAAATTTAATTCAGCAGCTATCCCGAATGAACTTGTAGAAAGCGAGCTTTTCGGTTTTGAAAAAGGAGCATTCACTGGAGCTGTAAAAAGCAAAAACGGAAAAATCGAACAGGCAGATGAAGGGACCCTGTTCCTGGATGAGATTGGCGATATGAACCTGAATGCACAAGCTAAAATACTTCGAGTCTTACAGGAAGGTGAATTTGAAAGAGTAGGTGGAAATAAAACCCAGAAAATTGATATCAGGCTTATTGCTGCAACACATAAAAATCTTGAGGAACTCGTGGAACAGGGAACATTCAGGGAAGACCTTTACTACCGTTTAAATGTTATTCCAATAATTACCCCTCCTCTGCGCAATCACCCCGAGGATATTTCAATCCTAGTAGAATATTTCTCCAGGTTCTTTTCCGAAGAACTAAAAATACCGTTAAAGATATTTTTACCAGAAACAATTTCAGAACTTCAATCCTGGGAATTCAGAGGTAATGTTCGTGAGTTAAAGAACTTAATTGAAAGAATTTATATCCTTGTTGATAAAGATAAAATCGAACCTTCCGACATTTTGGATTTAAGCCAGAAAATCCCAAAAACAGATTTCTGGAATCAGACCTTACCTTACAAAGCAAAAAAACAGGAATTTGAAATAAAATATTTGACAACTCAATTGAGATTAAATAAAGGAAATCTTTCCAGAACTGCTCATGCATTAGGGTTACAGGTCAGTAACCTTTCACGCAAAATAAAAGAGTTAAAAATAAAAATAAGTCCAGCTTCTCTGTACCACTCGTGAGTGGTCAGATACGCTGTGACAGTCCGCCTTCTCCGGCAACTGCCGGATATGGCGCGACAAAGGAGGAAAATAATGAAATCTAAATGGTTCGCTTTTGGGTGTTTAGCATCCGTTGTTATTTTAGTTATCATGATTTTTTCCACAATTATCATGATTGGTAGTATGGGAGATAGTTTCGCAAAAAGTAAGCAGCTAAAATTTATACCACCAGGTTCATATCTCCACCTTAAACTTACCGGTGAGATACCCGAATACAACGAATTTTCCGAGAGCTTCTTTGGTGAGGATGCGATTGCTGCACATTCCATTATCCAGAAAATTACTAAAGCTTCATACGACAAAAACATAAAGGGAATTATTCTGGAACCCCAGTGGATTTCCTGCGGATTCGCCAGTTTAAATGAAATTATGAAAGCCCTGGAACTTTTTAAATCATCAGGTAAGGAAGTATATGCCTATCTGGATATGGTTGGGAATAGTGACTATTTACTAGCTTCTGTTGCTGATAGTATCTATCTGAATCCATCAGCTTCCGGCGGAATATTTTTAACCGGAGTCGGTGGTAATGTGCTTTTTTTCAAAGAACTTTTTGATAAGCTCGGAATTGAAATGAAGGTTATTCATGCAGGCAAATACAAAGGAGCAGGAGAGAATTTCTCCAGGTCAAGTTTCTCTAAACCGGTGAAAGACAATATAAGCAAATTATTTTCATTTATATATGAAAAAATGATCTCTAAGTTAGTTGAGAACCGCAATCTGACAGAAGATGACATTAAGTTCATTTATGAAAAAAGAAAGGAGATATTCATAAGTCAGGAAAAAGCTCTCGATTATAAGCTTATCGACAAACTATGTTTTAAAGAAGATCTCTTAAAAAAATTAGGTATTAACAAATATAAGCTTATTTCTTTAAAGAGCTATAAGCTATCACCGAGAAAGACAAAAAAGGACCGAATCGCAGTTATCTATACTCAGGGTATGATTGCTCCTTCGAACTCATTCTATACTGCGCAAAACCTTTCAGCATCCAAAATTGATAAAGCTCTGGATAGGATAGAGAAAGATAATTCAATCAAAGCTGTTGTATTTCGTGTGAATAGTCCCGGTGGTAGTGCACTTGAATCCGAGATAATCCTTAACAGGATCAAACAATTAAATTCTGTAAAACCGGTTATTATTTCAATGTCGAATGTTGCTGCATCCGGTGGATATTATATCTCAGCAGAATCTGACCATACATTTGCAGATCCATTTACAGTAACAGGTTCCATCGGTGTTTTGGCAATGATCCCGAATATTAATAAATTATCTGATAAGATTGGAATAACTTCCGATCCGATTACAAAGGGTAAATATGCTGATATTTTTAATCCATATGTAGAACCCAACCAGGAAGAATTCAACGCTTTGAAAGAAGATATCGAAGCTACATACATGGAATTCAAAACCCGGGTTTCCGATGGAAGGAATATGACTCTTGATGAAGTAGAAAAAATAGCGCAAGGTCAAATCTGGAGCAGTGAAGATGCTCTGGACAAAAACCTGATCGACGAAATTGGTATGCTTAATGATGCTGTTCAAAAAGCTGCAGAGATTGCTGAAGTATCGGAATATTCAGTACATTTCTATCCGAGGAAAAAAAGCATATTCGAAGAATTCCTGAAGGAAAAACTTGATTTAAATGTTGTATCAAAGTTAGTTGAAAATGAATTTTCAAAGGATTTTGGTCTGGATAAATCAATTCTTCTTTACAAGAATATAAAAAATAATCCCATTCAGGCAATTATGCCATTGGATTTAGGTCTATAAGAGATACTATATAAAGTTTAAAAATGGGAAAAAG
>JAGLWO010000082.1 GCA_023133395.1 Candidatus Cloacimonadota bacterium
TACTGAACTGGCTTTGCACAAAAATTACTTTGATGCTTTTATTCTTTGCGAAATCAATTATCCTGGAAAGTTCTTTTGCAGTAGGTGACTTTCCTTCTATTTCTATAGGTATCTGTTTCAATCCAAACTCATCAGCAAAATAACCCCAGGCAGGATGAAAAACCAGGAACTCTCTATTTTCTAAATGCTCAAAAATAGTTTTAATCTCTTCATGAACTTGATTTAAATCAGCTTTAAACTTTTTCAGATTTTCTCTATAAATAACTTCATTATTTTCATCAAATTCAACTAAAGCATCGCAGATAGTTTCAGCTTGTGTTTTCACCAATTCCGGACTGAGCCAGATATGTGGATCTTTCATTTTGTCCTGTTGTTTTTCTTTAAGCTCTATTTCATTATGATTTTCCTGTTCTATTCTTTCGAAAAGTTCATAAAAAGAATCCATTTCTCTAAGCTCAATTCCTTTTCGTGTATCTACAATCTTCATTTCAGGATTACTTTCAGCTATTTTCTTTATCCAGGTTTTTTCGAAAGGTACGCCTATCCTGAAATAGAGACGAGCTTCCTTGAGTTCTGACATCTTTCGGGGAGTCGGTTCGAAAGTTGCAGGATTATGACCGGGCATAACCATAATGTGAACATTAAAATTCTCACCTGTAATTCGTTCAATAAAATATTTCTGCGGAACTATACTAACAAAGATACTTTTTTTCGATTGATTAGACTGTTGATTGTTACAACTTAAAACAAATATCAAGGATAGAATTACTGAAATTATCTTCAATAATTATCTCCTTCTTTTTTTCTTCTCTTCCGCTTCTTTGGCTGCTATTGAATACCGTGCCCAGGGTACTGTTTTCAGTCTCTTTTTCGAGATATACTTGCCGGTTATTTGACAAATTCCGTAAGTCTTATCATAGATCCTTTTCAGAGCCCGATTTATCTTTTGTAATTTGATCTGTTCCTGTTCCAAAAGATAAACTTCTTTTTCCAGATTGGAAGTATCTGTTCCCAGGTCTGCCTGATGGATAGAAAAGGAAGATAGGTCACCAGAACTATTCTTAGAACCTTTTTTCATTTTTACGCTTATCTTAGTAATAAGATTTAGTGTTTTTCCCTTTTCATTTTGAAGAATTTTTTTATACTTTTCAAGTTCCTTTTTTTCAAGTGGTTTAACTGACATTTTTCACATCCTCGTTTAAAAATGCTCTAACTACACTCTTCACGCAATTTTTTATTCACAGTTGAGAAATTACTATTTTTCTGAACAGAATTTATTTCTATTTAATTAAATGTCAAATAATAATATTTCTTAAGATTGAATCTATAAAATTTAACTTGACAGTTAATAAAGCTGAATGATTCCTTAACCATGTAGTTAACTCAAATCATATGGGAGGTTATTATGTCTTTTGGGAAACAGCTTAAAGAAGTTTTAAAAAAGTTCAATCTCACTCAGACAGGACTTTCCAAAGAAATTGGAACTTCAAATGTTGTGATCAACAGATACATTAAGGATAAAACCTTTCCAGATTATAATTTTCTAAATAAGTTGGTTGAAAGATACAATATAAATTTAAACTGGCTTCTTACAGGTGAAGGTTCAATTTTCCCGACCAGAAACATTAAACATATTAGAGATAGAGATTATTATTTTCTACCGATAATTGATGGAGTAAGCTGCGGCTCTCCCCAGGAAATTGAATCTGCAGAACCTCTGGATCATATTTTAATCGATACAAAATCTATTTCAGGAAATCTTAACGATTACTTTGCTTTTTACGCCAGTGGAGACAGCATGGCTCCCTATATCTCCAATGGAGATGTTATAATAGTGAAACAGCACGATGATTGGACAAGTGTTGATGAAAGAATCTGTGTTGTCAGGATTAATGGAGAGATAACTTTGAAAAAAGTTAAAACATTCTCAGAGGGAAAGGAAATCCTGCTTTCACCTTACAACAAAGATTATCCACCTATCCTACTCGATAAAGATAAAATCAAAAATTCAAGGCTTATTGGTATTGCTGTGATGTCAGTCAGGAATCTGTAATTTT
>JAGLWO010000083.1 GCA_023133395.1 Candidatus Cloacimonadota bacterium
TGTAGATGTAGTTTTATACTCTTTCAAAAAGATAAAGCAAAATGGATACGTTTATTATCAACAGAATGGGGGTTTTTAAGGAAAAAGGAAGCCAGATGGCTTCCCTTTACTTCAACAGTATCATCTTCCTAACTTTCTGAAAATCACCTGCGTTTAATTTGTAGAAATAGATTCCTGAACTACAATCCTTCGCATTCCATGGATAATTATGTTATGTCTACCAGATTTAAATCTGTAAGACCCTATTAATCATATTTAATATTCTCCTTCACCCAAATGATCCTGATAACCAGGAAGTATCTGAAAAGAACTATTGTAAATCCAGCCTACCCCCTTTGTTTCCAATATGTAACCAACAACATATTCATCTACATTTATTCCGGTAGAATCCCAAACGCGAACTGTGAGTTGATTAGTATTTTCGTCTTCAATGTTCAAGTTTGTTCCAACACCTCCATAATAAACTTCGTAAATCGTACCAGTAGCTTGAACAAAAGTTCCTTCATAAGATGTAAGATTCTGAGAAAGATCGAGTATAATTGGTGATGGATCAGGATTCCCAGTGCTTAAGACAGTATAATAAAAATTTAAAATTTCTGTTATATCAAAATACTCAAAGACTACACCGGTTACCATTATTGCATTTCCGCGAACAAAATCCTGATAATACTCGGAAGTGATTTCATAATCAAATAGATGTAGTCCCTTTCCAGAGCTATCTTGGATAAAAACACTACATGAAGTACCGTCTATAATCCCCACACCAATTGTAACGATACCTGCAATCGTAACTTGTTGACCAGCATAAATAGAAACACTATCTTGTATGTTTGCAATTGGAATAATATCCTGTGCACAAATATATACTATCTCATTTGAATTTGAGGAGTAATATGAATTAAAATATGCTGTCGCTTTGTATCTATAAATGTTTACCGATTGAAGATCTATATCAGTATACTCCAGTTCATCAGAAGAAACAAAAGCATAATTTTCATCCCAGTTTTCATCTCCAACTTTCTTAGCAATTATGAATCCTTCTATACCCGGTATACTGTAATTCCAATGTATAGTGATATTATCTAAACTATTTATTGTATAACTCAGGTCTTCTGGAGCAGGGATATCATTATCAATTTGCCCTGTTTCAACAAAATCAGGTTGGTTTTCGTCAATGTAAATACAGATTCTATATTCTAAAATCTTGTTAATATTTGCATTATTATCAGTCCAAGTGATAGAATCGGAATTCAATTCAGCAATTGATTCCTGCCAGTTCTCATTTCCAACCTTCTTGTCTATTCTTATAATTCCAGTTGAAAAAGTTATTGTATTTTGCCAAGTTAGTTTGATTTTATTGATAGCCAACTTTTCATACTGTAAATTGCTAACCGAAATATCTACGTCCGGGTCATACGGATTTGTTGGTTCAGGTTTGGTGCAAGATAAGATAAGAAAAATTATATAAATAATCAAAGCTATTCTAAAAAAATTTATCATAATTAACTCAAATTATTTTCTGGATTTCGCAAGTTTTTCATAACGAAGCTGATTTATCCAGCTATATAAGCCATAAACCAAAGGACCAATTGAAATGTAATAAGTAACATCACGATAATTGTACCACTTCTCGAAACTATCCCTGTTGGAAACAGCATCTGCTGTTGTAATTGATTTATCATAATCATCAAGATAGCTATCACCAGTAGAATTGCAGTAAATTCCTCCTCCAACAAATAAACAACTACTGATTAAACTAATCCATTTACTTCTTTTCCACTTATTTGCTTTAGAGAGCATACTACCTCTGTATGTTTGAAGGTCGAATATTATTGATCCCTGTTCGAGTTCTTTTAGCTCGATAGATTTTGTTTGCTCCAGGAATTTCGGATGTTTTAAAGTCACATCATATTTTCCAATAAATAGTTCAAAAACAGCAGGAGTTGTTTCTTTCTGCTTCTTTTCATTCAAGTAAATATCAGATCCTTTAGATTCATAGGGATTACTTTTTACAGAAAGACTTGCCAGTTTCGGTTTGGGAGAAAGCTCAATTTCAAGGTCATTTCCGGGTGTTATATAGATTTCCTGTTCAGCGTCATAATGCTTGTCCTGTGTTGCTTTGATTTTATGTTTTCCTTTTACTAATTTCTTTAAGAATGAATTGTTAGCTACAAATTTGTCATTTAAAAAGATTTTTGAATTATCTGCAGTAACCTTTAAGTTAGCAAAGTTTTTAGTAAGTAAAAGTGTTTTTTCAGTTGTTTGCCCATCATTTACAGTAACCCTCTGTTCAGATCCCATCCAGAGTTCTTTATCAATTCTAACTCTATATTGTCCTGATGGCATTTTTTTATCTTTGTAAGGAGTAATTCCTACCTCGTTATCATCAAGAAACACTGTAGCACCATTTTCAGGTTGGGAATTTATAACCAATTCTCCAAAAGCTGGTTTTAACTCAAATTCATACTTTTCATCATCACCATCATTTATGACTATCTCTTTTGTTTCTGTATAATATAATTCCATTTCCGTTCTTAGAATATGAGTCCCACTCTCAATTTTTCTTCTGTCAATAGGAGATTTTCCTATTAATTTATTATCAAGAAACACACTTGCTCCAACTGGAATGGATGTGACCTCATAATAACCAAATTTTGAAATTAGATTTATCTTCTCTAATATTTTAGATTCTCCTTCTTCAATCACAAAAGTTCCTGAATATGTTTGATGCAAATACTTTCTAATTGTTAATTTATGCTCACCAGCAGTTAGTTCGAAATTTGCCGGTGTTACTCCCATTTTCTGGTCGTTGACATAGATTTCAGCACCATCTGGTTCAGATGTAATATCAATAAATCCCGGTAAACTCATTTTTGCATGAGTCTGACCCTGCTTCATTATAATTGAAATAGTTTCGTCTTCCTGAATATCTATAGCTCTGGTTATCTCATCAAATCCCTGTTTGAAGAACTTGAAAGTATGTTCACCTTTTGGCAGCTTATAAACAATTATTTGTTCTTTTTTCTGAATTGGTGCGGAATTATCTGCTGAAATATATACATCATTCTCATTCAATTCGAAGGTTACCTGAACAAGATTTTCATCTGCAATATCAATTCCAAAACCAACAGATGCAAGCTTCATTGTGTAAACTGTATTAGATTT
>JAGLWO010000084.1 GCA_023133395.1 Candidatus Cloacimonadota bacterium
GGAATTTTGATTTTTTCACTTCCACACTTATCTACAGCAAATTACAGGAACATGAATTGATAAAGGATATAGGTGAATCCCTGGCTAAAGAATATGAAATTAAATTCTATTATGAAGATTTCAGGAAGTTATGGCAAGAAGGAATAGAGATTTCAAAAAAACTTGGAATGTACCGCCAGCAGTATTGCGGCTGTATTTACAGCGAGAAGGAAAGATACCTCGGGAATCTGGAAAGCAGGCACTAAAGTATAAAAATAGAGCTGGTTCAATTTTGTAAATTGAACCAAATGTTTAAATGTATATGAAGATTAACGGTAAGGTTCAGGTTATAAACCTGAACCAGCAAGCGTGCTCATCAGGATTTTCAAGAAATAGGAAAACTATGAGGTTATGATGAAAAATATACGAACCTTTAGAAAAATGAAGCAAGAAAAAGAAAAAATAGTAATGGTTACAGCCTATGATTATCCATCCGGAAAATATGTACAGACCGGAGATGTAGATATGATCCTGGTGGGAGACAGCCTGGGCATGGTGGTTCTGGGCTATGAAGACACCCTGCAGGTTACATTGGAAGATATCATCTATCACACCAAAGCGGTACGCAGGGGTGCTCCCGACACATTCATCGCAGCCGATATGCCTTTTATGTCCTATCATTTGAGCCTGGAAGAGACCAAAGAGAACGCTGCCCTGCTTATTGTGGAAGGTGGGGCAAATGCGGTGAAACTGGAAGGTGGAAAACCCAGCCGGCTGGAAGCCATCTCAGCTATTGTTGATTGTGAAATACCGGTTATTGCTCATCTGGGATTGACTCCTCAATCGATCAATTCCCTGGGGGGATATGTTATCCAGGGGAAGAAACAGGTAGATCACCAGCGCATTCTGGAGCAGGCCAGGCAGGTAGAAGAAGCCGGCGCATTCATGCTGGTTCTGGAAGGTATTCCTGAAAAACTGGGCAAGGAGATCAGCGAAATTCTTACTATTCCCACCATTGGTATAGGTGCTGGTAGATTCACTGACGGTCAGGTGCTGGTTTATCATGATATTCTGGGTATGTCGGATATCCAACCGAAATTCGTGAAGAGATATTCCAACCTGAAGGATGAGATTGTGAAAAGTATTAAAAAATATAGTACAGATATTAAAAATAAGAAGTTCCCGGAAGAAAAACACATATACAAACCAATAGCAAAGTAATTACGCTGGGAATATCAAATTTCCCGAAAATTATGTTGACACTGGAATATCAAGGCAATTTAGTGCTTTTTGTAAAAATTAAATAACCCGGAGGGAAGCATAAGGTATTTGCGCTGATTTATTATTTTCAGAATAAAAATGTAGCGGAGGGTTATTATGAATCAGTTAAGAATACTCTGGGTAGATGATGAAATAGAACATCTGAAACCTTTTATAATTTTTCTAACCGAACGCGGTTACAACCTTAAAACAGTTTCCAATGGTGCTGATGCGATTGAATCTGTTCTGAATGAAAAGTTCGATCTGGTCCTTTTGGATGAAATGATGCCTGGACTGGACGGACTTACCACACTTCGTGAGATCAAGAAGATAAATTTTTCATTACCTGTGATCATGGTAACAAAAAGCGAAGAAGAAGGCTTAATGGAAGATGCCATTGCCGGGCAGATCGCAGATTATTTGATCAAACCCATCAATCCCCATCAGATCATAATGGCCATAAAGAAGATCTTCCAGGCAGATGAGATCAGGCGAAATAAGATCGGGGGAGAGTATGCTCAATTTTCCGCTAAGCTGAACCAGAAGTTATTTACTTCTCCCGGGTGGGAGGAATGGGCAGAGATTTATAATGATATCTGCTCCTGGGATCTGGTTCTTGATGAGATCAACGATACAGTCCTTTCCCAAACCCATTTTCTGGAAAAGCTGAATTCAAATGCAGAGTTTTCGAATTAT
>JAGLWO010000085.1 GCA_023133395.1 Candidatus Cloacimonadota bacterium
TTTTCCATAGGAAGATTCAAAAATTGTTTCTCTATCCCAGAAATTTGCTAAACCGGGAATACCGCCAAGATGTGAACAAGACCCAAAAGCAACGACAAGTTGGGCTTTTTTCCTGAGAAGATGAACCATTTCTTCCTGCTCATCAGTGCGGATAGCTCCATTGATAAAAGCAATGGTGATCTCATTGTCCTTCATATCTCTGACATCTTGATATTTGAAATCCATTGCACAGGGCCAAAAAACAATATCAACCAGTTCAACAACCTTCAGGATATCCTCATTCAGGTCAACAATTGCTTCCTCACAACCTCCGCAGGATGCACACCAATAAAAAGCTACTTTAGGTTTTGGCATGATCTACTCCTTTCAATTTAATATTTTTAATTCAGGTAAAGGACCTAATTGCTCGATCGTTTCAGCCATTTCATTGGCTACCTTGGCAAATCTTTCTCCTTCACTCGCACTGACCCAGTCTAATCTTACCCTATCCTGTTCGATCCCGAATTGCCTTAACATTTTTTTCAAAAGACTTATTCTTCGTATAGCTTTGTAATTCCCCTTTTTGTAATGGCAATCACCAGGATGACAACCCAAAATCAATACGCCACTTGCTCCATCTTTGAAAGCCTGTATAACAAACTGAGGTTCGACTCTACCACTGCACATAACCCGGATAACCCTAACATTTGCCGGACAATTCAACCTGGCATTGCCAGCCTTATCTGCTCCCTCATAAGAACACCAGTTACATAGAAATGTTACAATCGCTAATTTTTCATCCTTCCCCGAATCCCCGATTTGATCGGAGATGGGATTTTCACTATGCTTCAACATTTTGCTACCTCCCTGATTTCAGCGGATATTTGCTTCATTGTAAAATTCTTTGCTTTTGCTGCACCGGTTGGACAGGCTGCGACACAAGTTCCACAACCCCTGCAGAGTGTGTCATCAACAACCGAAACTTTTTTCTCCACATCTCGATGAATAGCTGAAAAAGGACATAATCCTATACAGGTATTGCATCCACAGCAGATTTCTTCATCCATCTCTGCTACTATAGGTTCTAATTCCAGTTTTTCTCCAAGTATTAACCTCGAAAGTATCTTTCCTGCAGCTGCGCTTCCTTGAGCTACGGAATCTCCAATATCTTTTGGTCCCTGGCATGTGCCGACAATAAAAACACCTTCAAGAGGAGCACCAAAAGGTTTCATAAGTATATGCTCTTCAGAAAAGAAACCATGCTCGTCCAAAGGTATATCAATAAGTTTTGCTAATTTCTCAATGTCTTTACCGGGTTCAACAGGAGGAGCAAGAATTACCATATCTACCAACATACTCTTTGTTGAAGATTCTGTCTTGTATTTGACGATAAGCTTTTTTCCGTCATAATCTACATATTCAGAACCATCACTCCTGATAAATTCTACTCCCTTATCAAGAACCTTCTCAAATATTTTCTGATGCTCTTTTTTCGGTAGGCAAAGATCTGTATAAAAACTATAAATTTTCACATTGGGTAACTTTTCTTTTACATGATGTGCTAATGCACTCATATACATACAGCATATTCCTGAACAGTATCCAATCTCCTTCCTGCCAACACAGTAAATGAAAGCTATAGATTTAGGTTCCTGTCCGTTCTTTAAGAGAATCTTACCACTTGTAGGACCATTCGATGCATTTAATCTCTCTAATTGCATTGCTGATAATACATTGTCATATTTACCATATCCAAATTGTGGAAATTGAGTCGGATCAGAAAGTTTAGAACCAACTGCCAATATGATAGCTCCTACATTTTTTTCAATCAGTTTATCCTCATCCTCAAAGTTTATGGCACCGAATGCACAAGCCTGTTCACAAGCATTACATTCTTTACCATTTAAATGCAGGCAATTTTCTTTATCGATAACAGGTACATTAGGAAGGGCACCAGCATAGGGAAGATATATCGCTTTTCGTTTGGATAATCCTCCATTATACTGATTTGGGATTTCGATCGGACAAGGTTCGAAACAAGCATTACATCCGATACAAGCTTCTTCACTAACATATCTTGCTTTTCGTCTGATCTTAACAGTGAAATTTCCAAAGGAGCCAACAATGTCTTCTATTTCACTATTAGTAAATGTTTCTATGTTCTCCCTCTGAAGTACCTCTTGAAGTTCCGGAGCCAACATACAAGGAGCACATTCCATAGTTTGATAGACTTCTTCAAATCTTGCACTAATTCCACCTATGCAGGGACTCTTTTCCACGAGATAAACATTTCTTCCCTTATGAGAAAGTGTAAGAGCTGACTCTAAACCAGCTATACCACCTCCTATTATAAGAACATCCGGTTGAATATCGATTTCTTTTCTCTCAATCGGTTCTTGAAAAGACACCCTGTTTATGGCAGCAAAGCAAAGTTTTCTTGCCTTTTCAG
>JAGLWO010000086.1 GCA_023133395.1 Candidatus Cloacimonadota bacterium
TAAAACTATTAGCTTTTATGCAGTTGAAATATTCTCCGATAATTAAATCAGGAGATATGGTTGAAGTTCTTGGAATTACTCAGCAAAGAGAAAATAACTTGTTAAGTAATATGAACCGAAAGGGACTGGTAGTACGAATAAAAAGAGGATACTATGTAGTTTCTCCGAAGCTTCCAACCGGAAATTATGCCAGGATATCTGAATATAAATTACTTTATTATATTATGCAGGCATACAATACACAATATCTAATTAGTGGCCCAACAGCAATATATTATTACGGCTACATAACCCAAATCCCCAATAGAATTTATGTTTATAATGATAAGATATATGGTGATAGGCAAATAGGTGGAAGCTCATTTGTTTTTATGAAGACATCAGCCAAAAGGTTGAAAGCTGCAGTAATCATAAAAAAGTATGATGGAACGGAAGTTCCTTATACTTCCAGGGCAAGGCTTCTGATAGATTGCATTTACGATTGGAACAGGTACAATACTATACCAAGGGTATTTAAGTGGATAAAGAAAGAGATCGAGAAAGATGCGGACATTACAGAAAAACTGGTAAGCAATGCAATTAGGTATGGTAATAGATCTGTTCAGTGCAGGTTGGGTTATTTGTTAGAAAAGTTAGAAGTCAATGCTGAACTTGTGGAGAGGTTACAAAAGAAAATCGCTGGAAGTAAATCGATAATACCATTAATTCCAAATACTGATTTTAAAGGCAGTGTAAACAAAAAATGGGGATTAATAATTAATGGACAGATATAAAAATACTCTATTTTCAATTTACAAGAATTCCAAATATTTTGAAGAAGCTATTTCTTATACATTCGATAGATCCGGATTTCTTCCAGAACTGATCGAAAAGGATTATTATTGTTCATTAATTTTAAACTATCTTTTCCAGGACAATGATATTAATCTTGTATTCAAAGGTGGAACTTGCTTAAGTAAAGTTTATACGAATTTCTACCGGATGAGTGAAGACCTGGATTTCGTTATTCCAGTAAAACCGAATATTTCTAAAAATGCAAGAAGACAGTTGGTGAAACCTGTAAAACAAAAGTTGGTAAATTTAATTAATGAGTATAGTTGCTTTTCAATTCAGAATGAGCTTACAGGATATAATGTATCAAAACAATATATTGGGGTTTTGTCTTATAATTCTGTGATCGAATCTGCAAAAAAAACTGGTGAAATTAAGATCGAGATTGGAATGCGGGAAGAACTCATTCAAGATGTAGACTGGATGCAAACTTCCACTTTATTGATCGATCCATTTAAAGAAAAGAAGGTTATTCCAGATTTTAAAACGCAATGTCTTTCTTTAGAAGAAGTATATGCAGAAAAATTTCGAGCAGCTTTATCCAGAAGAGAACCTGCAATTCGTGATTATTTTGATATATTTTACGCAGTTTCAAACCTGAAGATCGGTTTTCTAAATAAGAAATTCTTAAAACTTGTTGAACAAAAATTAGATGTTCCTGACAATGATCCGATAGATATATCGAATATGCGAAAGAAGGAATTACAACTTCAAATTGAAACTGAACTAAAACCTTTCCTCAGACCAGAAGATTTCAATAAGTTTGACTTTGAAATCGCTTTCAGGATTATTGAAAAGATCATGAAAAAAATATAATTAAAAAAAAGGAGTCCCTCATGCTCAAATACATGTTATTATGGATAGTTTTTAATAATGTTTACGAATCTTCAGAATTAACACCGGGCTTTGGTTTTGGTGCCTGGATAGTAGCAGATTCTACAACCATCTTATTCGATACAGGTGGAGATGGAAATATCCTGATGAACAACATCAACTCTCTTGGTCTAAATCCGGAAGATGTAGATATAGTTGTTATTTCTCATAATCACTGGGACCACATTGGTGGTTTGGGAAAATTCCTGGAAGCTTCCAAAGAAGATGTGAAGGTTTATGTTCCTGCCAAAGCTTTCAAAGAAATTCAAAGGGAATATCCCACAGCAAACCTGGTAGCAGTAAAAGATTCTATAGAGATGGCTCCCGATATCTGGTCGACAGGTGAACTCAAGGGTTCGTATAGTTTCTTACCTTTATATGAACAGTCGCTTGTTCTGGATACAAAAGAAGGTCTGGTTATTGTAACAGGTTGTTCCCATCCGGGAATTGATAAAATCGTTAAGGAAGCTCATAATATGTTTCCGGATAAATTGCTCTATCTGGTTACCGGTGGATTTCATCTGGGTAGTACTCCCAAAAACAAGATCAATAAAATTGCAGATTCTCTTAAAAAGTTGAATGTAAAATATATCGCTCCTTCCCATTGTACAGGCGGTCCTGGCATAAATATTTTCCGCAAAAAATGGGGAGATAATTTCAGAGATTTATTTTTAGGAATGAAATTTGAGATAAAATAAAAAACCGAACAAGATTTTTTCCTGTCCGGTTCACTGTTTTCACCGATTAATTCAACCAATTTATAAATTCGCAAAGGGACTATCTTCGTCTACTGTAACTTTTTTCTTCTTCTGTTTTCTATATTTATGCCAGTCATCCTTACTCTCAGTAGCAGATTCCGGCATATTGGTTGGTTCTAACGAAATCCTGCGGGAATCTGTATCAATCCTCACAACTCGAACCTTATACTCTTCGTCAACTTTGGATTTATCCAATTTTACACCTGCAATTTTCATTTTTACACTGGGAAGAAGCCCGGTAACACCCTCACTGATCTTAATAAAAGCTCCGAAGCTGACAACATTCTCAATTGTACCTGCAACTATATCATTTTCGGAAATGATATCTTCAATATTATCCCAGGGGTCGGGTTGAAGGGCTTTAAGCGAGAGTGAAATTTTATGATTCTCAGGATTAATTTTCAGAATTTGAGCTTCAACTAATTCTCCCTCAGTAACAACTTCCGAGGGATTATTTATACGTCTTCCTCTGGCTAATTCAGAGATCGGTATTAGTCCCTCAACTCCAGCTTTGATTTCTACAAAAGACCCGAATGGCAGATTACGAACTACTCGACAGCTTACTATATCACCTTCTTTTAGTTCTTTCATTGCAGCATCGATCGGGTTTTCCTGAAGTGCCTTCATACTTAGAGAAATTTTTTCTCCATGCATTTTAATGACCTTTGCTTTAATTTCATCTCCAATATTTAGAATTTCAGAGGGAGAATCAATGCGAACCCAGGAGAATTGTGAAATATGAAGCAATCCTTCAATACCGCCAAGATCGATAAAAGCACCAAAATTTGTCAGTCTTGTTACTTTACCTTGAACCACTGAACCAACTTCAAGATTTTCAAGAGTTACCTGTTTTTGTTTTTCCTTTGCTTCATCCAGAATTGCCCTGCGGGAAACGACTATATTACGTCCATTTTCTTTAAAATCAATTA
>JAGLWO010000087.1 GCA_023133395.1 Candidatus Cloacimonadota bacterium
ATTGTGTCAATAAGAATTTATGTAAATGATAGTTTTTAAAGTTGTTAAGGCAAGTTTATGTATTAAAAAATCCTTTACAAAGAATCAGTGAATTTTTCATTTGTCCATCGCAAAATAGGAGGAAATGCATGGCATTAACACCGGAAGCCAAAACGGCTATCATGGCAGAGTTTAAACTCCATGATTTAGATACCGGATCGCCCGAGGTCCAGGTTGCTCTTCTCACACAGAGAATAAAGAGTATCACAGAGCATCTCAAAGTTCACAAAAAGGATTTTCACACACGAAGAGGCCTTTTGAAATTAATTGGACAGAGAAGAAGATTGCTCAACTATCTCCAGAAAAAGGATATTGAACGTTACCGTAAGATTATTAAGACGCTTGGGCTCCGAAGATAATAGATATTGATGTTTATTGAAGGGAATTTATTCCCTTTTATTAAATAAAATAATTAAAGCGGAGAATGCTAAGCAATAAGCTAAATTCAATTACAACTGGTTTTAGCCTATTGCTTTTGTTCTCCGTAATAAAAAACAAAAGGAGAGTAAATGCACAATTTTGACATTAAGAAAAAATCAATTGAAATTGCTGGTAGAAATTTAACTATTGAAACCGGTAAAATGGCAAAACAGGCGAATGGAGCCGTTTTTATTACGTACGGAGAAACTAGTGTTCTCGTTACAGCTACAGCAGCAAAAGAGCCTAAAGAAGGAACAGACTTCTTCCCCTTAACAGTAGATTTCATTGAAAAAATGTATGCTTCCGGTAAAATTCCTGGCGGGTTTTTCAAAAGAGAAGCTAGACCATCCACAACTGCAACCCTGAATGCACGTCTTATCGACAGGCCTATCCGTCCTCTTTTCCCAAAGGGATTTAGAAATTCAGTTCATATTGTAGTAACTGTTTTATCTTATGATGGTGAGAATGATCCAGGGGTTTTAGGAATTTTAGGTGCTTCTGCTGCTCTATCAATTTCCGATATTCCTTTTCATGGACCCATTGCCAGTGTAAAGGTCGGTCTTATTGATGATGAAATTGTTATTAATCCGGTTGAACAGCAAATGGCTAAATCCAAACTGGATCTTATTGTTGCTGCAACGGGAACTTCCGTGGTTATGATAGAATCCGGTGCAGATGAAGTGAGTGAAGAAAAAATGATGGAAGCCATTTACATCGGTCATGAAACCATCAAAAAACTGATCAAATTCCAGGAAGAATTCGTGAAAGAAGCTAGAAAAGAAAAAATGGAAGTAGAACTGGAAATCATCCCTGAAGATATCATAAAAAAGATCGAATCAAGTTATGGGAAAGCAATTGAAAAAGTTGCAAATATCCAGGGAAAACTTGAACGCTATGAAGCTGTGGATAAACTCAAAGAAGAAATGCTGGAGAAAGTAGCTAAAGAATTAAGTGATGAAGCATTTGTTGAACAGGAAAGATATTATAAAAACGCATTTGAAGAGGTTTTCACGAAATTTATCCGCCATGCAATTCTTTTCAATGACCATCGTGTGGATGGTAGGGGAATGGATGATATTCGCCCCATTACGTGCGAAATTGATGTCCTGCCACGCATACATGGTTCTGCGCTTTTCACAAGAGGAGAAACACAATCCCTGGGAACAGTGACTTTGGGAACAGGAAGGGATGAACAGGTTATCGATGGACTGAACGAAGAATATAAAAAGAACTATTTTCTGCATTATAACTTTCCTCCATTCAGCGTGGGAGAAGCTGGTTTTATGAGAGGACCGGGGAGACGTGAACTGGGTCATGGTGCACTTGCAGAAAGAGCTTTAGCCCCGATGATGCCTTCCAAAGATGATTTCCCATATACTGTTCGATTGGTTTCCGAAATACTGGAATCAAATGGTTCTTCCTCAATGGCAACTGTTTGTAGCAGTACTCTGGCTATGATGGCAGCAGGTGTGCCAATTAAAAAACCTGTTGCCGGTATTGCAAATGGTCTCATTATGGAAGGTGACAAATATGTCGTTCTTACGGATATTATGGGTCTGGAAGACCATCTGGGTGATATGGACTTCAAAGTTACAGGAACAAAAGATGGTATCACTGCTCTGCAAATGGATATTAAGATCGAGGGAATTACAAAAGAAATTATGGGAAT
>JAGLWO010000088.1 GCA_023133395.1 Candidatus Cloacimonadota bacterium
ACAAAGACCATAGCAATTGATGCTGTGAACATAAAAGCAAAGAAATATGCAAAAGAATGTTTATTCTTCTTAAAGTGATAATATGCACCGCCAAATCCCAGGAAAGCCACGATCAGGTTGGAGATTAATTGAATAAACACTTTTGGTGCTTTTATCCATCCGTAAATGATCTCCGCATTAAAGAACTGCCAGCTGAAATAGCGTAAAAAATGATAATCGAACTGATACCACAACTTTTGGAATAAATTGTAGCCCAATGCACCGGATTCATCAACCCTTCGTACAAACATACTTGTTATACCATATTGTCTTCTGAGAATATAATCCGTAAAAAGTTTTAAGTTATGAGGGTGACCTTCATTAATGAAAGGTCTGTGTGCAGAGCGAATAAAAAGGAAAAGATGAGTGCTTAGTGCAATAATAATTATTAAAAAAGCCAGTAGCCATGCTCGTTTTGGAACTTTATCACGCAGGTGATAAATTAAAATTCCTACAAAAGCAATAGCAAACATATATTTAGAAAGAACTGGTATCTGTGCACTCTTGCCAATATTGAGGAAGATCAAATAAACAGCAATTAACCCGCATAAGTAAATGATGAATCTTTTCCAGAAACCTGCTGTTTTAATCCCTTCTTTTAACATATGGTAAACAGCAATAAAAAGAACTGCAGGAGCTATCTGAAGTGAAGTCTGATGTATTCCAAAACCAAGGAAGAAAATATAGATAATCAAAAGGAGAATGTTTTGATGAGAAAAATTTTCCGATCTTTCCACCCAGATCATCATGAGCCAGACAATAAGGTTAATCGTAAAGACGAGTCCTGAATAGACCTCTGCTTCAATAGCATTTGTCCAGAACGTGAATGAAAACGCTGTGTACATCGAAGCAAGAAAACCAGCGAAGTAGGCAAGGTAAGCTTCTTTTCCCGATTTAAGCCACATTGTTACGAACTTCACTGTAAAGAAATAGGTGAACATCACAGCAAAAGCAGAGAGTAACCCGGAAAGGAAATTTACCACCTGAGCATGAGGAATATTGAACCCAAAAATTGTGAAAAACCTACCAAGTAAAATATAAAACGGATTTCCCGGAGGGTGGGGAACACCCAGAATACTACTGCAGGTAATGTATTCTCCTGCGTCCCAGAAAGAGAGTGAACGTGCCATTGTGAGATAATAAACCAGAAGCGTTGTTCCAAAAATAACAAACCCGATAATAAGATTATGCTTCTTATTTACAAATGGTTGCGGTTTTAAAGTCATCTATACTCCGATAATATTTTTTTCTAAAAAATTCATTTTTATGCAAGAAAACTTGTTTTTCACTAATTTCCCGTCAAGAAATTTAATAATAACTTATAAAGACTATTCTAATTACTAAAGAATTATGAGTATTTTCAGGAATTATTGATTTTCAATACAATTTTCTTTAGCAATTATTTTAAATATTTTTTATTTTATTTTATAAAAGAAAAAACTATCTTTACAAAATTTCTATATCTATTACAAAATTGTTACGTATAAATTAATTATTGTACATTGAACGGAAACTGAATATGAAAAGCAGAACTGAAGAACGAGACGAAAGAGTTGGAGAAGAAGGATATCTGATGAATTATCTACCCATTTTTGTTCCCAAGCCCTTGCTTGGGAACATATTCACA
>JAGLWO010000089.1 GCA_023133395.1 Candidatus Cloacimonadota bacterium
ACGGTTAGATTACAAGAAAATGACTATCAGAAATTGAGTATGAGTCTCACTTTCGAGGGTATCAACAGCTTTGAAGTCGAAACTCAAAAAGGAATTTTTAATGAAATTATTATCCCAAAAACTTATTATATCGGTGAAGTCGGAACGCCAAAACTTCCAGCTATGAAAAAGCTGATCGAGATTCCTTTTGGAGCGGAAGTATCGGTTAATGTATTGAATTATTCCACAACTGAATATAATTTAAGCGACTTTGGAATCAACAATCCAATTATTCCAGTTCAACCATCACTTCCCAAAAGTATTGAGGACATTTCTTCCGTTGAATTTGAATATAATGAGAATTATTATTCTTTGAACAGATTATCCTATTTTGAATTGGCAACTGTTGAAGTTCTGGGAGTTATGCGAGGGATCAGATTGGCTCGTCTGGTTGTCGCTCTGGTAAACTATAATCCTGTTACAGGTATCATTCAAGTTTACAATGAGATCGAACTTGAAGTGAATTTCACAGGAAGCGACATCGAATTATCAAAAAATATAAAAGCTTCCACCTCCTCCATATATTTCGAAGCTGTTTATCAAAGAATTGATAATTACAGAGTTGATCACGATTATCCCGACCATCCTGATCTGACGACTTATCCGGTGAAATATTTGATCGTTTCGGACCCGATGTTTGAAAGCACTTTGGCAGATTTCATCGAATGGAAAACAAAAAAAGGATTCACCGTTGTAACAGCTTACACAGATGAAATCGGAACTTCCTATAGCCAGATTCAAACCTATATTCACAATCAATATAATAGTGGAACCCCCGAAGATCCGGCTCCCTCTTTTGTCTTGTTCGTTGGTGATACAGGTCAAATTCCAGCAACAATAGGTTCTTCTTCCGGAAAAATGACAGATCTATACTATTGCAGTGTGGACGGAGATTATTTCCCTGAAATGTATTATGGAAGACTTTCCGCAACTAACACTTCTCAATTACAGGTTCAAATAGACAAAATTTTATATTATGAAAAATATGAATTCACAGATCCCACTTATCTCGATAATGTAACATTAATTGCTGGAGCAGATGGAACCTGGAATCCACGGGTTGGACAGCCAACTGTTATTTATGGAACAAACAATTATTTCAATACTGCTCACGGTTATGCTGATATTCATTCCTACCTGACAACTTACACAGGTTGCTACGATACGGTCGATGACGGAATCGGTTTTATCAATTACACTGCTCATTGCTCCCAAACTTCCTGGGGAAATCCTAGCTTATCACAATCTGATGTTAATGCATTCACCAATAATGGAAAATATCCTCTCGCAATTGGAAACTGCTGTCTTGCTGCTGATTTCGGTTATCCCGAATGTATCGGTGAAACCTGGATGAGAAAAGCAAATGGCGGAGCAGTCGGTTATATCGGTTCTTCTCCTTCTTCATATTGGTTTGAAGATTTTTACTGGGCAGTGGGTGCTTTTCCGATTATAGGAACTAATGACGGTTATGTTCCTACTTATGAAGAAACAACCTGGGGAGCATATGATGGTCCTTTTATGAGTGATTATGTCTCTCAGGATGCTTTGGTCTTTGTTGGGAATCTGGCTGTAACCGAAGTTGATATTCAGGGATATCCGAGTCATTCGAGTCCGTTATACTACTGGCAGGCTTATAATACTCTCGGCGATCCTTCCCTGATGATCTATAATACTCAAGGTTCTATCAATACAGTAAATTTCAATGATATTTTACCGATAGGAGTAGAAACTTTCAATGTCGAAGCTGAACCTGGTTCTTATGTTGGAATTTCCATGGATGGAATTCTTCACGGTGCTGCTCTGGTTGACGAAACAGGTTCTGTAAATGTTCCGATAACTCCTTTCACAACTGCAGGAACTGCTGATATTGTCGTTACAAAACCGCAATATCAACCTGTTATAACAACAGTAACTGTAGATACTATTGCAGGTCCGTATGTTACAATTGAAAGTTATATTATCAGTGCTGGTGGCGATGATGTTATCGAACCCGGAGAAACTGTTTACCTGACAGTTACTTTGAAAAATGTTGGGAACGATCCTGCCACAAATGTGAATATGACATTATCTGAAAACGATATATATATAACTCTTACTGATAGTTATGAAACTTTCGGAACGATTGCCCCTAATGTTTCCGTAACACGAACAAATGCTTTCATTTTTACAGTTTCCAATTCTGTTCCAGATAATCATCCTATTCAATTGGACGCTGAAATTGTTGCAAGTGAAGGTAGCTGGGATGATGAAATCAATCTTACTGCTTCCAATCCGGTTGATATAACTTGTTCACCTTCATCATTTTCCGAAACTTTAGAACCAGACCAAACATCTTCTCAAAATCTTTATATTGGAAATACCGGTGGTGCTACTCTCGATTATACAGCAACTATTCAAAATAGCAGTAGAGTATCTAATTCAATTTCTAAACCAAAGAAGAAAGCATTAAAAGAATTAAATGATACACTTGTAGAAAAATCTTACTTTGAACCTTTTGTCGATATGTCACATCTTTATACTTCCCGGGCTTATTGTGCTTCGACTTATTCAAATACAACTGATGACTGGATAACAAATGTGACTTTCAATACGATCGACAACGATACAGGTCAGGAAGGTGCGGGAAGTTATGGTGATTATACTTCAATCTTAACTGATATTACTCAAGATGAGACTTATAATCTTTCAGTTACTTTCTATTCTGAAGGAATTTGGACTGAATATGTAAAAGTCTGGATAGATTGGGATCAAGATGAAGTTTTTGCTGAATCGGAATCTTATGAACTTGGAAGTGGTGTCGATGCAACTCTAAATATGGATATTACAGTTCCCTTAAGTGCAACTTTAGGAACTACAAGAATGCGTGTGGTTGAGCGTTATGCACAATACCCCGGACCTTGTGATAATGCAACTTATGGGGAAGTAGAAGATTATACAGTAAATGTTGTTTCCAGTGGTCCTGAATGGCTGACTTTAGATGG
>JAGLWO010000009.1 GCA_023133395.1 Candidatus Cloacimonadota bacterium
GGTGAAGAAGGTCAGGGATTTTACATTTGTATGAATACTCTTGATGTATCTCGTATCGATATTGGTGCTCAAGCAGTGGGAGTTTCCCAGGCAGCTTTAGATGAAGCTGTAAAATACTCCAAAGAACGAGTGGCTTTTGGAAAACCCATTTGTAAATTTGAGATGATCCAGAATATGCTTGCTGAAATGGCTACCCAGATCCATGCTGCCAGGATGCTTGTCTATTATTCCGCCTGGTGCAAAGATGCAGGAATAAAAAGATTTTCCAAAGAAGCTGCCATGGCAAAATACTATGCAGCAAATATTTCAGTAGATGTCACTCGTAAAGCTGTCCAAATTTTCGGTGGATATGGATATTCCAAAGATTATACTGTAGAAAGATTGTACCGCGATGCCAAAATCCTGGAATTATACGAAGGAACCTCAGAGATTCAAAAAGTAGTTATTGCAGGTGAACTTCTAAGATAAAATTCTTTTCAAACCGTTCCGAAGGTTTTAGGCTTTTAGGAATTTAGTTATTTTAGTCATTTTGGATTTAGAAATTTTGGACTTTTAAATTAGGGAGGAAATTTTGGATTTAATTGTTTGTATAAAAAGAGTTCCCCAGACTGCTGAAGCAGATGTTACGATTGATTCCACCGGAAAGGATATTGAAAAGGACCGCTTAAGCTTTGACATGAATGAATCGGATTCTTATGCGCTGGAGGAAGCAGTTATTCTTAAAGAAAAATTTGGTGGTACAATAACTGTAATTTCTCTGGGTTATCAAGATACAGAGGATACTCTGCGTATAGCTCTGGCAAAAGGTGCAGATAACGCGATCAGGATAAAAGCAGAAGATTTTAACGAGCTTGACGGATATAAAACTGCACAGATATTAAAATCTTCAATTAGTGATTTAGATTATGATCTGATTTTCACCGGTTGTATAGCTACAGATGATGCTTATTCCCAGGTTGGTGTTACACTGGCTGAACTATTAAATGTTCCCCATGCTTCTCTTGTTATATATATCGATGCTTCAGAAAAAAGAGCTCATGTTCATAGAGAACTTGAAGGTGGTTTGATGGAGCATCTTGATATTTCACTGCCTGCTTTATGCACCATTCAAACGGGTATAAATGAACCCCGCTATGCTTCTCTGATTGCAATTAGAAGAGCAGCAAAAAAAGAGATCAAAGTAATCAGTAAGAAAGAAATTGAAAATGAAAATCTACTACTTAACACTCAAATCGAAGAGCTATTTATTCCACCTAAAACAAAAGAAGTAGAGTTTCTCACTGGAAGTCCCGGCGAGTCTGCAGGTAAACTCGCTGAGATAATTAAAGAAAAAGGGTTAATATAACGGAGGGATAAATGTCAGAAATATATACACTTATAGAACATCGTCAGGGTGAAATCAGGGATATTAGCTTTGAACTGCTTAATTGCGGCAGAAAGCTGGCAGAAAAAACGAATTCAAATCTTACAGCATTAATTCTTGGACATAATACAGAAAAACTCGTAGTAAAAATCAAATCACAAGCACATCGTATCCTCGTTATTGATAGCGAAGTTTTTAAAGATTTTAACTCCGAATCCTATCAATTAGCGCTTTCCGATCTAATAAAGAAAGGAAATCCTTTCATCACTTTAATGGGTCATACAGCGTTCGGTATGGATCTTTGTCCTGCTCTTGCCACTCAATTAGAGATTCCTTTTACAACCGATTGCCTTAATATCGATGTTGTTAATAATAAAATCATGGTTACCCGCCAGGTGTATGATGGAAAACTTAATGCTAAAGTTGCAGTTCGAGATAATCCTTCGTACTTATTTACTGTGAGAGCCGGTTGTTTCCTGGCAGAGGAAAGTGATCTAAAAACTGAAATTGCAAATATCGATACTTCTGTTACAGAACCTGATTATCGCAAATTCGTGGAATATATAGAAGCTCCTACTGGTGATGTTGATGTAACTAAATCGGATGTTGTTGTTGGTATTGGAAGAGGAATTAAAGAGCAGGAGAATCTGGCAATGGTAGAGGAATTTGCTGATTCAATCGGTGGTGTTGTAGCTTGTTCCAGACCCATCGTGGATGCTGACTGGCTTCCCAAAGATAGACAGGTAGGTTCATCCGGTAAAACCATCAAACCCAAATTATATATTGCGATAGGTATTTCAGGTGCTTTTCAGCATGTTTCCGGAATGAAAGGAGCAGAAACTATAATTGCAATCAATAAAGACCCAAATGCCCCGATATTTAATGAAGCGGATTATGGTATCGTTGACGATCTATTTAAAGTTTTACCTGTGCTGAAAGAGAAGGTGATGGAGTTAAAATAAAACTTGAAAAAAATTGGAGTTTTCGTTTGTCATTGTGGTCGAAATATTAGCTCAACTGTCAATATCGATGAGGTTGTTGAGGAAATAAAAAAATATCCCGGAGTTGCTCTTTGTACTGATTATAAATATATGTGTTCTGATCCGGGGCAGGACTTAATTAAAAAAAATATACAAGATAAAAAACTGGATGGGATAGTTATAGCAGCTTGTTCCCCATCTCTTCATGAACTAACATTCAGGAATACTGCGGTAAAAGTAGGTCTGAATCCCTATCTTACTGAAATCGCCAATATAAGAGAACAATGCAGTTGGGTTCATTCAGAGATCAAAGAAGCAACTCCTAAGGCAATCAGTATAATTGAATCGATAATTGAAAAAACAAAGCTAAATGAATCTCTTGCACCTGTAAAAGTTAAAGTAAACCCAAAGGCTCTGGTAATTGGTGGAGGTATTGCTGGTATACAGGCATCACTGGATATTGCCAATTCAGGTCACAAAGTGATCCTGATAGAAAAAAGTCCATCAATCGGTGGGCGCATGGCTCAGCTTTCAGAAACTTTCCCAACCCTGGATTGCTCTCAATGTATTCTTACACCAAAAATGGTTGAAGTTTCCCAGCATGAAAACATCAGCTTATTTGTTTACTCGGAATTAGAAGAGATCTCCGGAAGTGTTGGAAATTTCAAAATCAAGATCAGAAAGAAAGCATCTTGCGTAGATAACAACAAATGTACCGGTTGTGGTGTTTGCAGTGAAAAATGCCCGGTGAGTGTAGATTCAGAATTTGATGAAGGTATGGGAAAAAGAAAAGCTATCTATACTCCATTCCCGCAAGCTATTCCCAATAAACCTGTTATCGATAAAGAAAATTGCACCTACTTTTCGAAAGATGGAAAGTGTGGTGTTTGTCAAATCGTATGTACTTTGAATGCTATTGATTTTGATCAAAA
This sequence comes from Candidatus Cloacimonadota bacterium, assembly GCA_023133395.1. Classification (GTDB taxonomy): domain Bacteria; phylum Cloacimonadota; class Cloacimonadia; order Cloacimonadales; family TCS61; genus JACNIV01. Next base: position 3,276 of record JAGLWO010000009.1, read on the forward strand.
AGATGAGATAGTTGAAGAAGAGGTGGGTGCTATTGTTATTGCCACAGGATATGAACTCTATCCAATGGAAAACATGATCGAGTATGGAGCAGGAGAATATCCTGATGTGATAAATGGATTACAATTTGAGAGATTGCTCTCTGCTTCCGGACCAACTCAGGGAGAAATTCACAGAACATCCGATAATAAAATACCAAAAAGAATAGCTTTTATTTCCTGCGTTGGCTCTCGCGACCCAGAACATCATCTTCCCTATTGTTCCAAAATATGCTGCATGTATATGGTTAAACACGCTCTACTTTACAAAGAACATGTCCCTGATGGTGAAGCTATTGTTTTCTCCATAGATATCAGAACCAGCGGGAAAGATTACGAAGAATTCCTAACCAGAGCAAAGGAAGAAGGAAATATTTTGTACATCAGGGGAAAACCTGCGAGAATAATTAAACAGGGAAATGATCTGGTTGTCTGGTGCATCAATACTCTAACAGGGAAACAACATCGTGTAAAATGTGATATGGTAGTTCTATCAATGTCAATGGTTCCCTCATCAGGAGCATTGGATCTGGCAAAAGCGTTAAGAATACATACAAACGATTTTGGTTTCTTCACCGAAGCTCACCCAAAATTACGTCCTGTAGAATCTCTTGTACCTGGATTCTATCTGGCAGGTACGGCACAGGGTCCAAAAGATATTCCGGATACAGTTTCGCAAGCATCGGGCGCTGCAGCTAAAGTTCTCACTCTTTTTTCCAGTGACGAAATTTCACATTCACCGATCATAGCAAGTGTGAACGAAGATTTATGTTCAGGTTGCGGTATTTGTATTGCAACCTGTCCTTATGATGCCAGGGAAATGGATGAGAGAAAAAAAATAGTCTCTGTGAACGAGATTCTTTGTGAAGGTTGCGGAGCTTGCATCAGTGCTTGTCCTTCAGGAGCTTCACAGCAAAAAAATCTGACTGATAACCAGATAGATAATATGATAAGTGTACTCTTACATTCCAACACAAAAGCATTGGAACGAGAATGAAAAATTAGAGGATAAACTTGAAAGACAAAAAAAATCTTACAACCGAGATCAATCCTGAGATAAGAGATATTCTTATCGAAATGGGCGCTGAAGATATCTACAAATGTTATCAATGTGGGAAGTGTACAAGCGTATGCCCCTGGTTTCAGGTTGAAATATATGATTATCCTGTGTTCAAGTTTTCTCTTGAAACAGCCTTGGGAGTAGTTGCCAGCAGTGAAGATAAAAAAGAACTGGATAAAGAAATTGAGTTGATCTATCGTTGCGTTGGTTGCGAAGCTTGCCTTGAGCAATGCCCGCATGGTATTAGCACACCAAATATCCTTCGTGCCGCTCGTCGTCTTCTGGTAGATTTTGATTCCTATCCGGAAACTTTAAAATCTACAGTTCAAAAAACACATAACGTAGGAAATCCTTTTGGTGAACATAGAGAAAATAGAGCAGATTGGGCAAAAGGATTAAATGTTCTTGATTATCAACAAGGAATGGAATTTTTATATTTTCCTTGCTGCCTGCCGGCATACGAAACCAGAAATCAGAAAGTAGCTCAAGCCACAGTTGGAGTCTTACAGAAATGTGAAGTATCATTTGGAATTCTAGGAGTAAAAGAAACCTGCTGTGGTGAAGTAATAAGAAGAATTGGAGCAGAAGATATTTTTAAAGAAGTTGCCAAAGCTAATATTAAAGAATTTAAAGATTCAGGTGTAAAAGAAGTACTCGTAACTTCTCCTCATTGCTTTACTACCTTCAAAAATGAATATCCTGATTTTGGTGCAGATTTTGAAGTTCTGCACACTACACAATATTTTTCACACCTTATAGATACAGGAAAATTGAAACTCAATAAAAACTTTGATAAAAAAGTAGTTTACCATGATCCGTGTACACTTGGTCGTAAAAATAATATTTATGAAGAACCAAGAAATATATTAAAAAACATTCCTGGACTGGAATTGCTGGAAGTAGAAAATTTCAATCGGAGTTTAAGTTTGTGTTGTGGAGCAGGAAGTGGCGGCTTGTGGTTGGAATGGGAAAAAGATGAGCGCATCGTAAATGTACGCCTTAAACAATTGACGGATACTGGCGCTGACATCATTGCAGTTGCCTGTCCATACTGCCTGCAGATGTTTGAAGAAACTTTGAAATCGATGGATGTTAATATTAAAGTTATGGATATTTCCGAAATAATTTTTGAATGCTTATAATTTTATAAGGAAGTTAATATTTAATGGAATTATTACAAAGATTTCTAAAAGGTGAAAAACCAGCAATAGCTCGTGTAATTACAAAAATCGAAAATGGTACTGATCCCAAACTTTTAGAAGATATTTTTCCTCACACTGGAAAAGCATATTACATTGGAATTACAGGACCTCCCGGCGCTGGGAAATCTTCTCTTGTAAATGCTATAGTTCCAAAATTGTTAGAAAATAATAAAAAAGTAGGTATTATTGCAGTTGACCCCACATCTCCCTTTTCCGGTGGAGCTTTGCTCGGTGATCGCATTCGGATGAATGATCTAGCTTTGAATGAAAATGTTTTTATCCGGAGTATGGCTACAAGGGGCAGTCTGGGTGGATTGGCTACTAAAACAAAAGATGTAGCTCTTGTGCTCGATGCAGCAGATATGGATTATATTTTGATTGAAACAGTTGGTGTGGGACAGGTGGAATTGGATATTGCTCAGGTTTGTGATACAACTGTTGTTGTATTAGTTCCTGAATCCGGTGATGCAATTCAGGCAATGAAAGCTGGCATTCTGGAAGTTGCAGATATACTGGTTGTTAATAAAGGTGATCGAACTGGAGCCGACAGATTAATTCTGGAAATGAAATTTGCATTTGAACTTCGAGTACATAACACTGGTTGGCATTATCCGATTTTAAAGACCACAGCAATCGAAAACATTGGAATCGACGAACTTGTATCCACTATTAAATCCCACAGAGAATATTTAGAAAAAAGTGGAGAACTTGAAATAGGAAGGAAAAAAAAATTAGTGATAAGAGTAAATGAATTGATCGAAGAAAGAATAAAAACTCATCTGCATGATTATGTAATAGATCAAAAACAACTAAAGAAAATGATAGACAAAGCATACGATCGTAAAATAACTCCTCATTATATTACAGATGAAATTGCAAAGAAGATTTTTTAGATGAAGGAGGTCTGATGAGTAAAGACATATGGAAAGAAAAATTTTCAAAATTAAAAGAAAGAGATATTAATTTTTCCAATCTTTCAAAAATTAAAATAAATCCGTTATACACTCCTGATGATAATAAAGATTTTGATTACGAAAAAGACCTGAATTATCCGGGAGAATATCCATATACTCGTGGAGTTCAACCAACAATGTATCGCGGAAGATTGTGGACAATGCGTCAGTTTTCCGGTTTCGGAACTCCAAAAGATACTAATAATCGTTATAAATACCTTCTTAAACACGGACAGACCGGATTATCAGTGGCATTTGATTTTCCTACTTTATACGGAAAAGATTCCGATGATCCACTTGCTCAAGGTGAAGTCGGGAAATGTGGCGTTGCGATCGATACACTGCGTGATATGGAAATACTTTTCGATGGTATTCCTCTGGAAAAAATCTCAACTTCCATGACCATCAATCCACCTGCTGCAATGCTACTGGCAATGTATATTGTTGTCGGTGAAAAACAGGGAGTTCCGAAAGAAGTTCTAACCGGTACAATCCAGAATGATATGCTCAAAGAATATCAAGCGCAAAAAACCTGGATCTATCCTCCTGAACCATCGATGAGAATTATAACAGATATTCTTAAATATTGCTCCGAAAATGTTCCTAAATGGAATACGATCTCTATCTCCGGCTATCACATCCGCGAAGCTGGTTCTACTGCACTTCAAGAACTTGCATTCACTCTCGCAAACGGTTATACTTATATTGATTACGGGATTAAAGCCGGGCTTCCGGTCGATACATTCGCTCCTCGTTTATCATTCTTTTTCAACTCTCATCTTGATTTCTTCGAGGAAATTGCTAAATATCGAGCAGCTCGTAGGATTTGGGCAAAACTAATGAAAGATAAATATCATGCTCAAAATCCAAAATCATATCTCGTCAGATTCCATACTCAAACTGCCGGATGCAGTCTTACGGCACAACAACCGGAAAATAATATCATACGAACTGCATTTCAGGGATTGGCTGCCGTATTGGGTGGAACTCAATCACTTCATACGAATTCTATGGATGAAACTTATGCTCTTCCTACAGAAAAAGCAGTGAAAATAGCTCTTCGAACCCAGCAACTGATTGCTTATGAAACTGGTGCTGCAAATACAATCGACCCTCTTGGTGGTTCTTATTATGTGGAAGCTTTAACAGATAAATTAGAGAAATTAACCTTTGAATATTTCGATAAGATTGAAACTTTAGGTGGTGTTGTTCCAGCAATAGAAAAAGGATTCTTTCAGAGAGAAATTTCTCGGAGTGCCTATGAATATCAGAAATCTTTAGAGAAAAAAGAAAAATTCCATATCGGTGTGAACTTATTTAACGAAGAAGAAAAGAATATCGACATCGAACTTCTGAAAATCCCGGAAGAGGTAGAGATCGATCAGAAAAAATCTCTTAAAAAAGTGAAGAAAGAAAGAAATAATTCCAAAGTAAAAGAAACTTTGATCAAACTGCGAGAAGCTGCTGAGAACGGAGAAAATTTAATGCCCAGAATATTGGATTGTGTTCGAGAATATTCTACGCTTGGAGAAATGTGTGGAACTTTAAAAGAGGTTTTTGGTGTTTATAAAGAACCCATCATCTTCTAGATGGAGGAATAATGGAAAAAAAAATTAGAATTTTAATCGGTAAACCCGGTCTTGACGGACATGACAGGGGAGCAAAAGTAATTGCTGCAGCACTTCGAGATGCTGGTTTCGAAGTTATTTATACCGGACTTCATCAACTTTCGGAAAGCATCGTGGAAGCAGCAATTCAGGAAGATGTAGATATCATTGGGCTTTCCATTCTTTCCGGAGCTCACATGACGATCTTCCCAAAAATAATTGATCTTTTAAAACAAAAAAATGCTGAACATATAATTGTGATCGGTGGTGGGATTATACCTGAAGAAGATATAAAAAAACTTATACAAATGGGAGTTAAAAGAATCTTCACACCGGGGGCACCTACTAATGAAATCGTTGATTATATTAATTCTATAATTCATTAAAGAAATATAAAGGTAAAGAGATGGTAAAAAAATATCAATTAGGTAATTATGAACTTTTTTTTCTTCATGATGGTTCTTTCTGGCTGGATGGAGGAGGATATTTTGGAGTTGTTCCCAAAGTTATCTGGCAAAAATTAATTCAGCCTGATGAATTGAATCGAGTGAAATTGAATATTAATCCTTTACTTGTAAAAACTCCGGAGCACAATATTCTCATCGATCCGGGACAGGGAAATAAATTCACTGAAAAACAAAAAACGATTTTCGGAATAAATTATGAACCCTCATTAGAACAGTCTTTAGCTGAGATTGGATTAACCTGTGATGATATTGATGTTGTTGTGGCTACTCACCTCCACTTTGATCATGTGGGTGCCTGTACGAAATTTGATGAATCCGGTAATATTGTTCCCACTTTGAAAAACGCAATTCACTATTTCCAGAAAGACGAATGGGAAGATGCTACTCATCCAAATGAAAGAACCAAAGGAACTTACTTCCTGGAGAATTATATCCCTGTTATGGAAGCAGGACTTGTTAAACTCATCGAAGGTAACAGAGAAGTTATTCCCGGAATTAGTGTTGAAATTACAGGTGGACATACAAAACATCATCAGATAATTTTCATAAAATCAGAAGGAGAAACAGCCGTATATTTTGGAGGAATTGTATCAGCGGTCACACACATAAGAATTCCATATACAATGGGTTTTGATCTCTATCCTGTGGAAATTATGGAGAAAAGACGAGAACTCTATCAGCGTGCAATAGAAGAAAACTGGCTGGTTTGCCTGGAACACGATCCCATAAATCGGGCTGGAAATATCAAATTCGATGGAAGAAATCATCAGTTTGAGACGAAGGTTATGACGTAACTTTGTAGGAGTAATATATGTCATTTTCAAGTGATATTTATGAAATAATCAAAACCAGACGAAGTATTCGTTCATTCAACGATAAAGAAGTTCCTGATGAGTTGTTACACAAAATTCTTCAAACAGCAATCTGGGCACCATCAGGGAAGAATTTTCAGAACTGGCATTTTTTTGTTTTGAAAGATGAAAAACTAAAAGATTTCGTAAAAGTCTATAACGAATTCTGGGAATATGTTAAACCAACCCTGGAAGGAAAACTTAAACCAAAAATAATTGAATTAACAGGAAAATTCTTTAGAAATATTGGAAATGCACCTGTAGTGATTTTAGCTTTTTCTGATATAATTCCGGGAGAAGAACCAATCACATCAATGGGAAGTGTATTCCTGGCAATACAAAATCTGCTTCTATTAGCACATAAAGAAGGCTTGGGAACCTGCGTTCTGGGTCGAGTTGAACAAAAAGCAGGTCAGGTTAAAAAGCTATTGAACATTGAAAACAAAGAATTCTTATGCGG
>JAGLWO010000090.1 GCA_023133395.1 Candidatus Cloacimonadota bacterium
AAAAAGTTTGAAAAAATTAAAGCTGTAGCTGAAAATGAAAAATATGAATTGTTGAAAATATTGACTAAAGAACTATCTTTTGAAAACTTGAGTATTGGAATTCAAATAGTGGAAGAAAATAGGAAAGGAAAGATTCCACTATATCAAATGCTGAGAAATAAACTACCTGTGTATGGAGATAGGTGAGACAATTTGGTCAATATTAGAGAATTGGGGGTAGGACAATGAGTAAAATTGTAATGATAAAAGGTAGAGAAATTTTAAATTCAAGAGGATACCCAACAGTTGAAGCAGAAGTACACCTGGAATCAGGATTTATAGGAAGAGATGCAGTTCCCAGTGGTGCTTCCACAGGAAAGCATGAAGCAATTGAACTAATCGATGGTGATCTTGAGAGATATAGAGGGAATGGTGTTTTAAAAGCTGTTAAAAATGTGAATGAGATAATCGGTCCTAATCTTTTAGAATCTGATGTTTATGAACAGGCTTTGATTGATAAAAAAATGATTGAATTAGATGGAACAGATAATAAACGGAAGTTAGGAGCTAATGCAATCCTTGCAGTTTCTCTTGCTTGTGCAAGCGCGGCCTCAGAAGAGTTAGGAATTCCTTTGTATCGTTATCTTGGTGGACCAAATGCAAGAAGTCTTCCGATTCCCATGGCAAATATTTTAAATGGTGGAAAACATGCAGATAATAATGTTGACCTGCAAGAATTTATGGTAATGCCGATTGGTGCAAATAGCTTTCACGAAGCACTCCAGATGATAGCAGAGATATTTCATGTCCTGGGTTCTATCCTTAAAAAAAGTGGACACACAACATCTGTTGGAGATGAAGGGGGTTTTGCTCCTAATTTAAACTCAAACGAAGAAGCTTTGCAGATGATTATGAAAGCTATTGATTCATCAGGATACAGAGCTGGAGAGGATATCTTTATAGCTCTTGATCCTGCAGCATCTTCTTTTTATAAAAACGGTAAATATCATCTTAAAACAGAAAATGTAGAATTAACCTCAGAAGAAATGGTGGATTATTATACTAATTTTGTGAATAAGTACCCAATAATATCAATTGAAGATGGTTTGGACGAAAATGATTGGAATGGTTGGAAACTTATGATGGAGAAACTTGGACAGAAAATCCAGATTGTTGGTGATGACCTGTTTGTAACAAATGTGGAAAGATTACAAAGAGGGATAGATGAAAAATCAGCAAACTCCATTTTGATAAAACTCAATCAAATCGGCACCCTCTCTGAAACTTTAGATGCAATTGAGCTCGCAAAAACCTCTGGATTCACGTCAGTCATTTCTCATCGAAGTGGGGAAACCAGTGATTCATTTATTTCGGACCTGGCTGTTGCTGTTAATGCTGGACAAATTAAAACCGGCTCCATTTGCCGCCAGGAGAGAATTACAAAATACAATCAACTTCTTAGAATAGAAGAACAACTTGGAGATGTTGCCCGATTCTATGGAAAGGATGTTTTCTTTAATTTAAGGTAAAGTTAAATAAAAGCCTGTCTTTCTACCTGCCAAGCAGAAATTCTATGTAGGCTGGAGGTATCTTTTGGCTTTGCAACTGGTGAAAAGAATGAAGAATCTTGTCTCCAAGTCCCAGCTTGGAGACAGAGTTGTTATCCGTTCCCAAAACGGGGCTGGGGAACGAGAGATGCAATCACGGAGGTAGCATGAAAAAAATATTTCTTTTCATTCTTCCAGTTATCATTCTTGCAGGATGCTCAACAGAAGGTGACATTAAAATAATCAATCGAACAAATCACTACCTTTACTTCACAATAGAAGGAGCAAATTACGTTCTGGAAGGTTCTGAAAACATTGATCCTACCTATACAGTTAACATTGATACTGGCAGCCAATTTCTCTTCTGGGGGGATGACAAAACTAAGGTTGATATGTTTATGGAAGGGGAAACCTTTATGATGCAGGACTCCAATCCAGACGGAACTCCCTCTGGTTATTATTATACTGAAACTACTTTAACCGTTAAATCCAATAAAACATTGAAAATCTATTGCGACCCTACTCACGCAGGTGTAAAGCTGATTAATAATTCTCTGGTTGATGTAGTTGAATTAGGTTACTATACTGATGATAATGATTCTCTAATTTCAATTATTGATTATCCTGTTGTTCCTGGCGATTCAGCCTGGAGCAGGTTAAAAGCAAGCACAGCACCGGATTCGATTATTTATTCTTTTATAATTGAATATGAGACTGGTGATATTGATAGTAGTTACTTTGATATTGATAACCTTGTTATTGATGAACAGTTGAGGATAGAGTTACAGTAATAGAGTTTGAGAGTATAGATATGAGGTACACACTGTGCACCGAATATATAAAGATTTATTAAAGATATTTTCATATTTTAAAAACATTTGACAAAAAATAATATATAATTTATTTTTTGAATAGTAATAAAAGAAGTGCTTCTCATTGTAATTTATAGTCATCTTGTTACATTAAAATTAAATGCTGATACTCATTTTTTGGGAAATTGTATTTGAACTGTAATTCTTTAATCTTTCAATATTTTGATTAAATTGGTAATAAATATTATAGATATGGGTAAATATTCAGAGACCAGAAAAATTATTTTATTGAAATAAGGAGGAAAGCATGAAAAATAAAAAAATAATAATTGTAATCTTTTTTCTTTTATCTTTAGTCTTGTTGTACGCCCAAAACACCATGAACCAACTCGCATACTTAGAAGGTGAGCAACCGCGCTCTTGGTTTGGAAACACTTTGGCGGCACTCGATTTTAACGGTGACGGTTATGATGATCTGGTGGTTTCTTCACCAGCAATTAATTATACTGGGAGATTATACTTTTATCTTGGTGCAGAAGAATTCGATGACCAGGTTGATTTCACTTTATCAGGCGTTCTTAGTAATTACTTAGCTTCCTACCTTACTAATATAGGCGACATAAACGGAGACGGCTGCGAAGATCTGGGTTATTCTTGTATTGATTTTGATAGCTTATATATCAATATACTACTAGGAAATACCGAACAGGATACTATCCCCAGTTTTGTGATTAGTAGATACGAATTAGATTATCGTGGATTCACTATCCGCCCACTTGGGGATATAAATAATGATGGATATGATGATGTAGGAATTACATGGGCACCATCTGATTTTCACAACGAATTGTTGGAATATTACATATTATGGGGAGATAATGATATAACCGAACCACAATATTTCTGTGAATGCGGACATAATATTGCAGGCTTTAGCGGTGTAGGTGATGTTAATAACGATGGTTTTGATGATTTTTGTTTAGGTTATGGATATTCAATTTATACGGGTACGAATAAATTATGTTTTGGTGGTGAAACTGTTGATACATTGAATTCGGTTGTATTATGGGATGATGAAGTAATGAATATGACTCTCGGTTTAGCGGCAGGAGATTTGAATAATGACGGTTTTGCGGATTTCGGAGGTCATTTTTATTCGGATGTAGATATCTGGCTGGGAAATGAAAACATTACATCAAATTATGATATTACTCTAATGTATGGAACTGGAGGGGGAATTCAAGATTTTGGATTTGATTATGGTGATTTGAATAATGACGGTTTTAGCGATATGGTTCTGGGTTCACCAAATTGGGGATTAAATGGAGCCGCTTTTCTCTATTTGGGTAATGAAACACCCAATAATACAGTAGATATTGAATTTGAAGAACCACCGGGCGTGCACCATCAATTTGGCAGAGCTGTTGCTATTGGTAGTTTCGATGGAGATGAATATGAAGATTTGGCAATTGCAGGCCCTGGAGAAACTTCAACCGGTCCCAATCCCGGCTATGTTTATGTTCTTGCCGGCAATGGAGATTTGGAAGATTTAGTAGATGTGGAAGAAAATGAAATTCCATCGATAAAGGAAATAACCTTTAATGTTTATCCCAATCCTTTTAATCCCATCATTAATTTCGAAATTAAATTAACCACCAGTCTTCGCCAAGGCTACGCCGGGCAGGCAGAGTTCACGGAGAGCATGGAGATTCAGATATATAATGTAAAGGGTCAAAAAGTCAAAACTGTTCCCATAGTCTTATCGTCTCCAAGTCACCAGGTCTCAATTACCTGGAACGCCGAAAAACAACCGTCCGGTGTTTATTTCTGTAAATTAATTAATGTCGAAGACAGTAAAGTGCTGTCTATTAAAAAAGTTACTTTATTGAAATAAGGAGGAAATCATGAAAAATATAAAAATAATAGTTTTAATCTTTAGTCTTTTATCTTTAGTCTTGTTATTTGCCGAAAACTACATGGAACTAATTTGGGAGCAGCAGGGAGAACACATAGAAGCAGAATATGGCTATTCCATTGCTTCAATAGACTTTAACGGAGATAATATCGATGATCTGGTAGTTGGTTCATATAAGTGGAGTGCAGAAGGAACACCGAGTGGTCCAAATCACGGAAAAATCTACTTCTACTACGGTGGAGATGATTTTGATAATATCCCTGAACTAACTATGGATGGAGGTCAGTATAGTTATTCAACTGGACTGGGGAAAAAAATAGTAAATCTCGGTGATGTAAATGGTGATGGATATGAAGACTTGGGCTCAAGACGAGCTGGAGATTTTCAAACAATTAGATATTATCTCGAGATATATTATGGCGGACCGGATTGCGATACTATCCCCGATTTTCAGCATATTATTTATAATGATAATGTTGAATATATTAATTCACTTTATCCACTCGGTGATGTGAATAGTGATGGTTATAACGATGTCGGATTTGTAATAGCTTCATCCACACCTGTTTATGATAACAGTTTTTATATAATCTATGGTGCAGAAAATCCTTTTGTTGAATACTGGGCTGGATTTGGAAATGGTGGAGGTACTATTCGAGAAATTGGTAATATAAATAACGATTTGTATGATGATTTTATGATCAGTTTTTATGATAATGAGTACTCTGGATACTGCAATATCATCTTTTATGGTGACACTGTGATCGATCCTGTGATTATTGATACTTTATACAGCAATACAGCCAATTTCATTCCTGGTGGAGCTTATGCCGGAGATTTTAACGGAGATGGAACAGATGATTTTATTGGTTGCTGGGGAGCAGGAGAAGAGACTGAATTATGGTTTGGGAATGTTGTATTAAGTGAAGTTTCAGACGTTCATCTAAATGCCTATAGTGATGGTAATAAGTCAATTGGTGTCGGTGATTTAAATAGTGATGGATTTTCCGATATAGTTTTAGGAAATCCCTATTGGAGTAATCATCAAGGTAAAGCATATTTCTTTATTGGTGATACAAATGCCAATGGTTCGATTGACCTTGATATTCCTGCTCCGGTGATAGTGGGTACACAGTACGGTACTTCCGTAGCAGTAGGAGATTTTAACAATGACGGATTCGATGATGCTGCAATTGGTGCACCATCTCCTTATAGTGGTTGGTATCCGGGATATGTTTATGTTTATGCAGGAAATGACAGCCTTGAAGAAACCACGCCTGTAAGTGTTAATGAAATATCCTCTATCCCGGGAATTACTTTCAATGCGTTTCCAAATCCATTTAATCCAACAGTGACTTTTGAAATTAAGGCAGAAAATTATGAAAACCTTCAAATTGAGATCTTTAATATTAAAGGACAGAAAGTGAAAACATTGAATATTGGAAAAACAGTATGGTTCGCTGATGGACAACCGAGTGGTGTTTATTTCTGTAAATTAATTAATGTCGAAGACAGTAAAGTGCTATCTATTAAAAAAGTTACCTTGATGAAATGATTTAAAACCTTAGCGAAATTTCCAACATAAGAATTTGCTTAAAGATAAATTTCGCAAAGTTGCCAAATTAGCGAGTTCAACTAATTCAACCAATTAACTAAACAAGGAGGGAAAAATGTTTAGAAAGAAATTATTTACCGTTATTTTTGTATTGTTGGCAATTGTATTAGAATCTACTAATTCAGAAGATTTTCTAATTGGAGATTATTCATGGTACAATGATGACTTCATCATGCAGTCTTTACAGGATGCTAATTTTAATGCAAAAAAACGCAGTTCGTATGGTGATCTTTATGAAATAGCAGATCTACTCGAGTTATACAACAACTATAATATGGATTTACGATTACAAGATTATTGGTGGAATACAGACGATAAGGGTCCGTATTTTGCAACAAAAGCAAACCAATACAAATTCCAGGCGGAATTTACAAATGATGATCCTGGTGATCCCCATACAGACAAATGGTTTTACAGGATTGAAAAAGATAATACTTACCAACAATTTACTATTCCTGCATATCCGGATAATACTGAATTAATATGTGATGAATCAACACAGGGAAACGGTTCAAATCCTGCAATGGCAGTTATGAATATCAGACCCAGACCGCCAATGACAGTAGCCTGGGAAAACGGACAACCTGTCGACTATCTAATCGGTATGATCATGACACAACAAGATAAAATTAACCAGTATATAATGAAATATCATATGAGATGGAATGGAAATTACAATCCTGATGATGTTTTATGTAAAGTCGGTTTGAAAATATGTGTGATCGATCCTTCTGCCCAGGATACCATCAATTACGAATATGAAATTCCAGACTACCTGCTGTCATCAGCAGAACCACTTATTTATAATTCAACTGAACTAACACTGCAAAACTTTGAAGATAATGATGCTACTGGAGATGATTATGAAGATTTTATATTCTCGATAGATATTTCTGAACTGGAAACACACCTGGAAAACCAGGGGTTTTACATCTATAAATATTTTGGTGGAAGGTTCAGGTATTTCTGTCCTATAGTGGAATACAAAGACAGGGGAACACTTTTTATCGATTATTTGGAAGTTGAGGATGATCTTCATGTGGATTTAGCACCAGAAGGTACTTTGCGAGACGTGATTGCAAATAGAACTAATCAAATAAACTCGGTAAATGCATTTGATAACCTGATTGCATTTGATTCATTGGATGAACCCACTCCACCCCATTTTGACTCTTATAAAATCGTGGAAGATGTTCTAATGGGAACAATGGGTTCTTATCCTTTGATAACAGCGATAAATGCTTATGGTTGGGACGCTGATTCGATCGATGTTTCATATTTAAATGCAAAATTGTTTGATACCCTGGGAGAACCGGAAATAATTTCTCCTGACTATTATGCTTATGGTAATCAGAATCGTCGCTGGAATCATCAATCACAAACAGCTTCAAATAAAATTCAATATACAATTAATCGAATAACAAATCATTACAGAACAATAAGAGATAACATAATTGAGAACAATAGCAAACCATTTTACCCGGTAGTTCAAACCTGGGGTCAATGGGATTTTGAAGAAAATGAATGGAAAAGTATAATGCTTCCACCGGATGAACAACAAAAAATGCTGTTATTTTTACCGCTTTGTTACGGAGCAGATGGATTTTATACATTTCGCATGGCAGCAAATGTGGATATTAGTGGAAATAGAGAAGAAGAAATAGATGAATACCTGTTTCATGGTGCTCTTGGAGTTATAAAATTAGAAGATGAAACAATTAGATCTTCAAAAAAAACTATTGGCTGCATTAATAAAAATGGGGATAACTGGCAGTGTATGGATCAATATTACGCTGTACAGGAAGCTAACGAAGAAATAGAAACATTAGGACCTATTGTGAGGAATCTGGATTTGCTTAGTACCGGAACAATAGGTACTCAAAGTGCAGAATTAGAATTTATACCAGATTTACCGGAACTTGAATCAATATCAGTTGAAGGAGAAGTTACTCATTATGATGGATATGTAGAATGTGGAGAGTATGAAGATAGCTTATATAATCATTATTTCATGCTGGTTAACCGTAGGACTAATTTTGTGACTGGTTGTGAAGATGGTGACCAAAAATATCATTTTGATGTTAATTCTGTATTCGATCCCGCAGAACCCCAAGAAATAACATTCCATTTCACAGATCCAATGGACAATTATCATCTGGTAGATCAATATTCAGGTGGTATTTACAACATCACGAACTATGTTTCCGAAGAAATTTCAATATACCCCGGAGACGGTAAGCTTCTTAAATTATGCCAGTTACCGGTTCCTGAGGTGGTTGAAGGATTATGGGCAGTAGAGAATGTATATATACCATATGATGTAACTGTGTCAGAGAGTGGAACTTTATATATAGGTGATGATGTTGTTTTTGGTCCTTGTGCTGATTTAACTGTTCAAGGAGGTGGAACTATATACATTTACGGTGACACATATTTTGGAACAAATTCTGACATTAAGGTTTATGGAACATTAAAAATAAATCATGAATCATTAGCACCTATCTATGTTACGGCAAAACATGATACATGGCAAGGAATTGATTGTTTTGAAGGTGGACAGGTTTGGGTGGAAAATGAAGCTTGCATTGAAAAGGCTGAAACAGGTATATTCTGTGATGACGGAGAAGTTTATGTTGATGACAGTATCATTCATCTCTGTAAAACCGGGATTAAGTTACATAACTCTACATTAGAATTTATTTCCAGCAATATTTTAATTCCAAATGTGGAAGATGCAGTAGGAATTTTTATTGTTAATAGACTTACAGAAAACAATGTAGTTATCACTAGTACAGAAGAAAATCCATCTATCATAGAAGGAATTTCCACTGAAAGATTAGGAACTGGGATATACCTAATATCATCGGTAGATGAAGAAGAAATTACCTTCACTTGCAATTTTACAAGTTTTAAGAATCTCAAGACAGGTATTTCTCATAATCCTTATTGCAGAACAGATCATGAAATAACTGATTGTAATTTTGAAAACTGTGATACAGGTATTCAATTGTTTGGAACGGGTTCTCTAAATAAGATTGAAGATTGCGATTTCCTTGATAATGATTGTGGTATAAACCAGAATACGGTAAAGACAAAAATAAATAATTGTCGATTTGACGATAATCATATTGGAATAGATTATGAAAATTCACAACAAGGTCTTCAGCTTTCTACAGGCGTATATAAAAGTCATTTTGGGTATGATGTGGAAATTAATGATACTGATATAAGATGTTCCGATACCTCTCCTGAAGTTGAAAACTGTATCTTTAAATCAGTTATTGGAATATTAAGTGTAAACAACTCGAATGTTAACGCATCATATGATGCCAATAATGTGTTTCAAACTACTTTTACTCACTTAATGTTTTATCCGGATTCTCTATCTTTTTCAAGCGGTATTTTATTACATAGAGGACATAATGATTTCTACGAGGATAGTTATGATTTTGTATTCTATACAAACTATAATGGCTCTGAAATAACAATTGATGCTGATGGTAATTGGTGGGAAGATTTTGAAGTAGATAGTTTAAGTTTCGCTGGTTCTATTCCACCAACAATAATTGCTGAAAGTATGGATCCGGAACCTAATGTACCTTTCTTCATTAGCCCGGAAAATAGATTTGAATCAGCTTCACAAGAAGAATCACAGGGAAACGATGAAACAGCTTTAGCTAGTTTTAAAGAAATATTGAACGATAAACTTGAAAGTGAAAAACAATATTGGGGAATTTGTATAGATAAGGTTTATAATCTATCTATGATACTGGAAGAAGACATTAATGCATTACTGAACTACTATGAAGTTCTTTACCAATCAACACCCGAATATCTTACAGAAGAAGAAAGAACATCTTTACAATTTATTCTGAAAAACTACCAAAAGAAATGTCATATTGAAATGAACGAATACCAGGAAGCTGCAGATATTGTAGTAGAAAGGATTAATAATCCAATATCAACTCTGGATTCTTTATTTGCAGTAATGCAGCTTGAAACCATTTATATGCTAAGTTACATGGATAGTACTGGCAGAGGTAGTTTCGTGGTTACAAGTTATGACAAGTTAGCACCAAAAACATTAAAAGAGCATAATCAGAAACATAAAGATCACTGGAATGAGATATACATCCTTTTGGGTGTTGGTAGTGGTGATGAATTAGAACAAAATCTACCATCTGTCCCAGTTTTAAGTGGGAACTATCCCAATCCATTCAATCCAGAAACAAAAATCGTATTTTCTATTCCAGAAGACAGCAAGGTGAATCTTTCGATTTATAACATCAGGGGACAAAAAGTGAGAACACTAGTAAAGACAAAATTGGAAAAAGGATTTCATGAAATTATTTGGAATAGTAAAGACAACAATCGAAAATCAGTAGCAACGGGTGTGTATTTCTATAAATTCGACGTTAATGGCAAAACAAAGGGTGTAAAGAAGATGCTGCTTTTGAAATAGTCATAATCATCAAAATATAAAGGGGCTTTGAGAATTGAAGCCCCTTTATTATTATTTCTGATGTTAGTTTATTCTTCAATCACTTCCACATTAGCACGCGGGATGATTACCTTTTCACCGTTTTCCAGTTCAGCTTCCAGGATACGAACCAGGCTTTCACTTTCAACTTTAGTAAGTTTTTCAGGTAACCCTGTTACTTTTCCAATTAATCCAAAGTTTGGCTGACGAATGACACGGATAGTTGTTCCGATCTCGAGAGTTGTTATTTTTACTTCCGGTTCTTTTAATTCTTCTTCTTTGAATTCGATTGGGATTACTATTTCAGGTCGCATAACGCCAGCACGGATCTGAGTGATACCATGGATAGAAGATTTATGACCATCGAATCTTTTTAAAAGTTCAAAAGTTTTACCAGCCATATTTATCTTTCCGAAGCCTTCTGTAACAACAATTGTCAATCCTACTTGTTCGTGCCCGGTAATAGCAACTCCGATATTATAACCGAGAAGTTTTTTTAAATCATGGTCATCGATACCACCTGTAATAATACCGGAAACACCTACCTGCTGGGCTTTCTTTACAACAGCATAAGGAATTATAGCTCCGCAAACGATAACCTTACCTTTACAGGATTCATCTACCTTTTTCACATCGGCAATCTCATCTGGAGAGGAAACGAGTAGCTTAATTTCACCAAAACGTTCACCACCTATTCCGAAAATTCCCTGGATGTAAGCTGATTTATTTTCAATAACTACACCTTCGTCTTTGATTATATCAACAACCACACCGTCGATAAAAGCTTTTACCTGAACAGGGATTCTGGGCTCACGCAGGAGCAATTGACCTGTAATGCTTGAGATATTTTCTACCTCACCATTGATAGGAGATTTTATGGAAGTTTTAAATATACCAAAAAATCCTTTTGTCTCAGCAATAACATCTCCTTTTTTAATCTGGTCACCTGCTTTTATTTTGACATATTGGTTAATAAGATTGCCGGGAATACTGAGTTTATTTGCCAGGTTAAAAGGAACAACATTACCGGGAAGAAAAGTTTCTGCAACCAGGTCTTCTGCTTTTACTTTATCGCCTTTTTTAACGAGAACTTTCCCTTTCAAAGGAAGGATTCTTTCTTTTTTCAGAATTATACTATCCGTTACTGTTAAACCTGCGGAATATGCTTGTGCCATTTTAAACCTCCTATTCTAGGACTTCATCCGGGTATGCTTTGAATTCCTTCATCCATTTCTTAAGAAGAGGAACACGTTCGGAAGAATCAGTTGGAAGCACAAAAGGTTGTCTTCCACGAGTATCGAGAACAATGCCCACCACACCGCCATGAAGTTCGGTTTGAATTTCTTGTCCTTTTCCTTCACCTATATCTAATCCTCTGCCAGGTTTTAGTGTAGCTTTTGCTTTTTCACCCACACCGAGAGGAATTAACCTTATTTCACCGAATTTTATTTCTTCTTTAAATACTTCACCACCTGGAAGTTCAATCTTAGCAGAAAGAGCGACTCTGTCAGGTTTGATTTTTCCAACAGGAGCAACACAGGTTCCAAGATAGATCATACAGTCTTTTTCAAAAACCTCGGTTGCAGCCTTTTCACTGATTTCTGCAAGCACTCCAAGATGCGGCATCATGAAGATACTATCTACAGCAAGCTTTGTGATACCTTCTGGCAGGAATGCATCTATCATCATCATTGCAGATTGGTTTCTACGTGGAGCATGTGACATCACGCCACCACTTCCAACAAGCAAATCAAGACTTATCATATTAACGATAGACTCACCTGAAACTGACTGTGCAAATGCTTCGGAAATTTCACGCTGTTTCTGTCCACCTTTAAGACCAACTGCAAA
The DNA here is from genome assembly GCA_023133395.1 of Candidatus Cloacimonadota bacterium. Classification (GTDB taxonomy): domain Bacteria; phylum Cloacimonadota; class Cloacimonadia; order Cloacimonadales; family TCS61; genus JACNIV01. The sequence continues at coordinate 12,200 of JAGLWO010000090.1, forward strand.
TTCCTTATGCTGGATGAATGCGTATTTTAAGGCTTCTTTTGCGATTGCCTGTTCCAGGATGGATTCCATCATTGTTTGTGGTATTGTGGTTGGACGGATCATCTTATTTTTTATCATATTCCTGAGTTCGGATTCATCAATATCGAATGGAACCCAACGCAAGATTCCTTCTATTCCTGCAGTAGCCAGCACATTGGAAATACTGTAGCTCATACCCAGGTTGGCACTCACGGTTCTATTGAATATTTTGTCTTTTGTAAATACAGAGAAGATGTCGGTTGTTGCCCCGCCAATATCCACACCTAGCACTTCTATATCTTCAATCTTTGCAATTGTCTGCATAATATTTCCCACTGCTGCTGGTGTAGGCATAATTGGAATATTCACAAGTTTTCCTTCTTTTGGACCTCTAACCCAGCTCATTAATTTATTATACCCGGGAGCTTGTGCCATAACGTGTTCCATAAAAAGATCATGGATCTTATCACGAGCTGGTCCCAGGTTTTCCCTTTCCAGAGTTGGTCGAAGATTTTCTGTAACAATTAAATCGGTTTTTTCTGCGAGTATATCTCTAATAATGTCCTGGGCTTTGTTATTTCCAGCATAAATTATCGGTAGCTTATAACTTGAACCAAGGCGTGGTCTCGGGTCTGCAGCACCAACGAGTTCTCCCATTTCTGCAACGTGTTTTGTGGTTCCACCATCCACACCACCAGCCATCAAGATCATATCGGGTCGCATTTGGCGAATTCTTTCAATTTTTTCATAATTCGGTCGTTTATCATTACTGGCGATTAAATCCATTACGATTGCACCAGCTCCGAGAGCAGCACGTTCTGCACTTTCACCAGTCATTTTGGCAACGACTCCTGTAACCATCATTTGCAAACCGCCACCTGCACTACTGGTGGAAACGTAAGCATCAACACCTTCGTCTTCCTTTTCGGAAATCCATATTGTTTCATCCTTAATGAATTTAATATTCGGGTCGTCATATTTCAATCGAGCAAGTTCCTCTAATTCAGTGACTGCATTGATAACGCCTTTTGTAACATCATTCAAGGGTTTTTCTACAGTAGTAGGTGCTTCACCACGAACTGTCTGGCGGTATTCGCCATCGATATACTCAATCAAAATTGATTTTGTAGTTGTACTCCCACAATCTGTAGCAATAATTCTCTTTAATGGTCGAGAATCCCCCATATTTACCTCCACTATCCTTTAAAAATATTTTTAATAAAATTTTTAAATTTATTTATTCTTCTTTTTCGTAATATTTTTTTCTTCTCGCGTTCTTCCCTGTGCATTTCTTCATCAATTTCATCAATACGTTTCATCAGAAGCTTAACGTACTCCTCATGTTCCAATAAAGCTGCGAATTCCTCGTATTCTTTTGCATTGAAAAATACTTCAGCAAAGGGAGCAAGGAAATATAGGAGTTGACTCCCTATCCGGCTTAAAGGTCTGAGCGACTCAATCGTCATTATTGCCGGAGCAGCCATTCTTCTTTTCACTATATATTTAGATATTTTTTCAACCAGCTCAATTGCTCTTTCAGGGCTTATTTCAACAATCATAAAAATCCATTTTCAGGTTATTATTTTTAATTTTGTAAAAAAAACTTCAAGCCCTTGCTATTGTCAAGACATAGATTTTGTTAACTCCGTTGTTTCTGAGAAGGTTGCTTGCAGAATTTATAGTTGCGCCAGTGGTGAATACATCGTCAACAATTAATATAT
>JAGLWO010000091.1 GCA_023133395.1 Candidatus Cloacimonadota bacterium
TATGCTCCACCAGTTTTTTATAGCCACTTTAAAGGGTTTTTTTACTCCATACTCAAGATTGCCATGGGACCGATTTCATACAAGTATTTGAGTATATTGAAAAGTAAGGTGAAATGCCTTTCAATAAAAACAATTTGACATACAAAAACAAAAAACACTTTCTTGTTTAGTTAATTAAATTGTTATCAAAATATATTTCATCAGGGAGAAATTGATATGTAAATAGACAAGATCAGGAGGAGTTATGTTGAGTCTTACGAAATCCCGCCTGCCGGGGAAAACCTTATTTTTAATCTTTATTCTTTTATCTTCTTTTCTGCATGCCACCATTATTAATGTACCGACACCATACACAACAATACAAGCCGGTATTACTGCAGCAGTAAATGGTGATACTGTACTCGTACAACCCGGAACTTACTATGAAAATATTAACTACAATGGAAAACTCATAACTGTTGGTTCTTTATTTTTAACAACCCAGGATACAACTTACATTTCTTCAACAATAATTGATGGTAATAGTACTAATAGTGTTGTAAAAATTGAAAGTGGAGAGGATTCTACTGCCGTTTTATGCGGTTTTACAATTACAAATGGCTCTCTATTTGGGGGAGGAGGAATTAATTGTTATGGTTCCACTCCTACTCTGCGCTATTTATTAATAACAGGCAATTCTGCAAATTATGGTGGTGGTGTTTGGATTTATGATGCTAGTCCAAGTTTAGAAAATGTAACCATAACAGGTAATACTGCTTCTGTAGAGGGTGGTGGGATTTCCTGCTCATTTAATTCTAATCCGGTCTTAATAAACTCTATTCACTGGAATAACTCACCACAGGATATATATATATCTACCAGTTCCATTACGGCAACATATTCGGATATTCAAGGTGGGTGGACTGGAATAGGGAATATTGATAGCGATCCATTATTTGTGAATCCAGTAATTGGTGATTACCACCTGCAGTCAACTTCCCCGTGTATAGATGCAGGTGATCCGGCATCACCATTAGACCCGGATGGCTCAAGAGCAGATATGGGAACTTTTTATTTTTTTTATTTAATACCTCCTGAAGCAGATTTTACAACGGACATAATAACTGGGAATAGTCCTTTAACTGTTAATTTTACTGATATTTCTACACCAGGAGCTGGAGTAATTGACGAATGGTATTGGGATTTCGGTGATGGTAATAATTCTTCTTTGCAAAATCCTGCTAATGAATACCTGTTGCCGGGAAATTACACAGTGTCACTTACTGTAACCGATGTTAATGATTCTACAGATACTGAAACAAAGGTGGATTACATCACTGTTGATACTCCTCTTTATAGCGGTCCTGTCTGGTATATCTCTACAACCGGTTCAGATGTAACAGGGAATGGCTCGGAGCAGTATCCGTTTGCGACTATACAGCATGGTATTACTATTTCTTCTAATACAGACATTATTCTTGTTCAACCCGGAACTTATGTGGAGAATATTAACTTTAATGGAAAACTCATTACAGTTGGTTCTTTATACTTTACAACTCAGGATACAAGCTATATTTCATCAACAATTATCGACGGAGATAGTATTGATAGTGTTGTCACTTTTGAAAATACAGAGAATTCATCCGCAGTTTTATCTGGTTTCACTATTACAAATGGTTCTTTATCCACGGGTGGAGGAATTAAATGCATTAACTCTTCTAGCCCAAATCTACAGCATTTGGCAATATCTGGTAATTCTGCTGATATTGGTGGTGGGCTTTACTGTAATGCTTCCCATCCTAGTTTATCGAATATAACCATATCTGATAATTCTGTTTCTGGAACTTATGGATATGGTGGCGGTATTCTTTGTGAAAATTCTTCCAATCCGAGTTTTGAGGATGTGACAATATCTACTAATTCTGCTGATTATGGTGGTGGGATCTTTTGCTGGTATTCCATTCCAAGTTTATTGAATGTAACAATATCTGGTAATTCTGCTGATTCCTTAGGGGGTGGAATTTACTGTCACAACTATAGCAGTCCGAGTTTACAGAATGTAACGATTTCAGACAATTCTGCCAATGATGGTGCTGGGATTGCTTGTACATATGCTTCTGATCCAGATATTCAGGATGTTGCCATTATTGATAATACTGCTATTAATAAAGGTGGTGGAATTTTTAGCGTAGGTTCCTATCCGAGTTTCGAAAATGTAACAGTATCTGGGAATTCTGCTGATCGAGGAGGTGGCTGTTACATCGAAGCATCCTCACCGAGTTTTGAGAATGTAATAATTACGAATAATCTTGCTTCTGGGACATATGGATATGGTGGTGGGCTTTACTGTTATGATTCTTACAATCCAACTTTGCATAATGTAACAATATCTGGTAATAATGCTGATTATGGTGGTGGATTTTTTTGCTATGATGCCGATCCAACTTTAGATAAAGTAACAATAACTGGAAACACAGCTTCCACAGAAGGTGGTGGTATTTACAATGGATGGGCAAGTGATCCAATAGTAATAAATTCAATTTTGTGGAATGATTCACCTCAAGAAATATTAATTGGAGGTGGATCAGTTACAGCAACATATTCAGACATAGAAGGTGGTTTTACAGGAACGGGAAATATTGATAGTGACCCTTTGTTTGTGGATCCTGGTAGTGGAGATTACCATCTACAAGCGGCTTCTCCATGTATTAATACAGGGAATCCAGATCCACTATATTTTGACCCGGATGGTACAGTAGCAGATATGGGAGCTTATTTCTTTAATCAATATAATGGACCAATTTGGCATGTATCCAAAGCCGGTTCTGATGAGACTGGGAGTGGTTCGGAGCAATATCCCTTTTCCACAATTCAGAATGGAATTAATTTTTCTTCTAATACAGACACAGTACTAGTACAGCCCGGAACTTATGTGGAAAACATTAACTTTAATGGAAAACTGATTACAGTTGGTTCGTTATTTTTAACAACCCAGGATACAACTTATATTTCTTCAACAATTATTGACGGGAATAGTAGTGGCAGTGTTGTAACTTTTGAAAGTGGAGAAGATTCAACAGCAGTTTTATCTGGTTTCACTATTACAAATGGTTCTTATAATACCGGTGGAGGAATTCACTGTGAAAATTCTTCCAATCCAAGCCTTAATAATTTATCCATTGTAAATAATTCTTCTACTGGTCATGGTGGTGGAATCTACTGCTGGAATTCTAACCCTATTTTAGAGAATATAACCATATCAGGTAATTCTACAGTTCATTATGGAGGTGGAATATTTTGTTACTGGAACTCTAGTCCGAGTATTAAGAATGTAACTCTAACTGACAATTCTGCTAATTATGGAGGTGGAATAAACTGTTACACTACATCTGATCCAAGTTTAGAGAATGTAACAATTTCAGGAAATACTGCTTCTGTCTTTGGTGGTGGAATTTACTGCTATGATTCCAGTCCGAGTTTAATAAATACTATTTTATGGAATGATTCACCACAGGAGATCTATATAGGTACCGGTTCAGTTACTGTAACATATTCTGATATTGAAGGTAGTTGGACAGGAACGGGTAATATTGATAGCGATCCCTTATTTGTGGACCCAGTGAGTGGAGATTACCATTTACAGCTAGAATCTCCCTGTGTAGATGCGGGAGATCCTGCTTTTCCATTGGACCCAGACGGTTCAATAATTGAAATGGGTGCTTATTATTGTCCACAGTTCATAGGTGCAGAATTTGCTGCAGATTCAACAAATGGTTGCTTTCCTTTAACAGTAAATTTTACAGATCTTTCTACACCAGGTACAGGAATTATTGATGAATGGTATTGGGACTTTGGTGATGGAAATAACTCTTCTTTGCAGAATCCAACTAATGAATATTCTTTAATAGGATATTATACAGTTTCACTTACAGTAACTAATGATCTTGATTCAACAAGTATGGAAACAAAGGTAGATTACATTGAGGTAACTCCTCCTGCTTATGATGGTCCTGTCTGGAATATCTCAGCAACTGGTTCAGATAATCATGGAAACGGTTCAACGCAATACCCGTTTGCCACCATACAGCATGGAATTAATTATTCTTCAGATACAGATACTGTACTTGTACAGCCCGGAACTTATGTGGAGAATATTAATTATAATGGAAAACTTATCACAGTTGGGTCACTTTTCTTAACAACCATGGATACAACTTACATCTCACAGACAATAGTTGATGGAGATACTTTAGGAAGTGTTATAA
>JAGLWO010000092.1 GCA_023133395.1 Candidatus Cloacimonadota bacterium
AAGCTGGGCACACTATACAGTATGCTAAAGGCTTGGTAACCAGAGTGTTGTCCTGCTTTAACAAGAATAACAAACTCTATTTTTCTTGACGATAAGAAAATAAACACAACTTTTGATATTGATTTTTTATGGAGATAATAAACGAATGATTTATACGCATAAGAACTGTATATGGTATTTTATACGAAAATCGTGTATAATAAATAGATAGTGGTAATTAAAAAAAATTATGGATAAAATAACGGTAATTCTCGCAAAACTTGCTGGATTGCAAAAAGTTTTAAATGAACGACTTGAAGGGGATGAGCGATATTTCGACCCACAAAGTGTTATCAATTACTTTGAAAGATTCAATTCTTTAAGAAATCAACTAATTGCAGAACTCCCGGAACTTTATTATGATTTACCTGAAAGAACAATTCCTGTATCAAGTGGAAATATGGAAAATAATGGACGTGGTTATATTGATTTAACCTCAATGAGGACACTAAAAAGAGACCTTGACTATATATTCGAAGTAAAAGCTAATAGTAGAATTGGAGAAAATAAAACGAAAGAGCTTAAAAGGGAATTCATTTTCATAAGTCACGGAAGTAGTAAATAATGGTACAAAGTGCAAGCCTATATAGAAAAAGATCTAGGCTATAGATCGATTGAATTAGCACAACAGCCAAATTTGGGGAGAACTGTTTTACAAAAACTGGATGATGAATCACGAAAGTGTTACTTAGCAATTATTGTAATGACTGGAGATGATCAATTTGATGACGGTGACTTAAGAGCCCGTGAAAATGTGCTTCATGAAATCGGGTTCTTCCAAGGTAAATTGGGATTAGAAAAAATTATATTATTGCATGAAGAAGGAGTAAACATACCAAGTAACATACACGGACTTGTTTACATTCCTTTTCCAAAAGAAATAGTAGAAGCAACATTTGGAGCATTGACTAAAGAATTAAAAGTATTAATGAATTAAATAAGGAGTGGATTATGGCTACTTATACAATCAAGGATTTTAAAAAAGGTGATAGAGTATATCATCTAAGTAATGACGAGTTTATAATGGTTGCGATTGAAATACATGAAAATGCTAATGAGATATCTTGTCAATGGATAGACAAAAATGGGGAAAAACAATGTGCTGAGTTTATGCCAGAAGAACTGGGTAAAACTGAAGATTTGAGACTAGGAATATACTCTACCTAAACTAGAATAAATAACGATAAAAAAAATAAAAATAATTAAAAAACTCGCTTTATTCAAAGCCGATAGCATTTATTACATAGCAATTAGATTTTAGTAAATTAATTTTAAGGAAAATAGAAAAAAAAGATAAATATACAACTGAAAGTTTTATAAATTTCATTTGTTAGGAGGTATCAAATGAAAACCTATTTTATTATTTTATTAATATTATTATTTTCTATCACATCTTGCTCGAAAAAAACCACTTCCCCTGATGAACAATTATTACCGCCATCCAACTTACAACTTACTTTAGTTGAAGAAAATACTGTAACACTTTCATGGCAGGATAACTCAACTGATGAAACAAAATTCTTTATCGATAGGAAGAAAGGCGAGTATGCCTGGTTCGATAATTATGGTGAAGCTGAAGCAAACATCACAGCATTTACAGACAACATCACAACTAATTCTGATACAGTTTATTCCTATAAAATTAGAGCATTTGATGGTGATAATTATTCTGAATATTCAACAGAAGTTGGATGGTTTTCAGAATCTACAGTTCCATCAGATTTAATTCTTGAACAAATTTATCAGGATAGTATCAGAATAACCTGGCTTGATAACAGCATCGGTGAATTAAATTTCAGAATTGATAAGAAAATTGGAAGTGATGATTGGCAGCAAAACTACAAAATTCTCGATTCCAATTCAACTACTTATATTGATTATAATCCAGCTTTATTTGATTCCTGCTTTTACCGTGTTTATGCTATGAGTGGAAATTCTTTTTCAAATTATTCCCAAAATTACATCATCCCTTTTCTACCTGCTCCTGTTAATTTTCAACTCGAAAGTCTATCAGCTACTACAGTAAAACTTACTTGGGAAGATAACTCTGCAGATGAAGATGGATTTAAAATATTTAAGTCAGAAGATGAAAGTGTTTGGACGTTTACAATTGTTCCGGAAAATACAGAAGAATGGATTGATGAAAATGTTATTCCAGGAATTAAAAATTACTACAGAGTTTGCGCCTATATTGACACAAATTATTCTACTTTTGTTCAAGACAACATAAATACAATGTCCGAACCAGGTGATTTGTTTTTAGAACAATTTGATGTAACTACTTTTCAACTAACATGGATTGATAATAGTGCATTTGAGCAAGGTTTCAAAATTGATAGAAAGATAGATAATGAAGAATGGATTAATGAAATTGGCATTGTAGGTTCTAACATTACCCAGTGGATTGATGATTCAGTTAGAAGAAGCTTTGAAGTTGTCTATTACAGGGTTTATGCTTTTTACGAAAATTATAATTCTGCTAAAATCGAATCAAATAGTAACATCGTTTTTCCTGCACCGACAAATTTACAAATAGATCAATTAACAACCTGTGAAATAAGTATAACTTGGAATGACAATAGTGATGGTGAAGAAGGTTTTAAGATTGACCGTAAAATTGGAAATGGAAATTGGATAAATAATTATGGAATTGTTTCTGCCAATACTGTAGAATGGATAGATACTGAACCTGTCTTTAATGAAATAAATTATTATCGTGTTTTTGCTTTTGCTGGTAATAATTACTCTCTTTTTATTGAAGGTGATGTTAATAATACTATTCAAGCACCAAGTAATTTTGTTGCTATTCAACAAAACGTTCATACTTTTGATCTTTCCTGGCTTGATAATTGCGATTTTGAAGAAGGCTTCAAAATTGAAAGAAAAATTGATAATGATAATTGGTCATTAATTGCTACACTTCCTGATAATACCACATCTTTTACCGATGACTTAAATATGAGAAATAGAGGTTGGGAAACAGTCTACTATCGTCTTTATGCTTTCTACCAGGATAATTCTTCAGACATGATTGAAACTAATTGTAATATCTATTTCCCAGCACCATCAAATTTAACTTATCAGAATATAAATTTATACACAATTCAATTAAATTGGACATATAGCAGCTATGGAGAAGATGGATTTAAAATTGATAAAAAAGTTGGTAATGAAGATTGGCAAATTGAATATGGTATTGTTACTAATTCTTCTTTTGAATGGATAGATGAAAATGCTGAAATAAACCAAACGCTCAAATATCGTGTTTATGCCTTTAGTGGTGAAAATACTTCAGATTTTATTGAAACCGAAGAAATTGATAATTCTATTCCAATCCCAACTAATTTAAATGGAAATCCTCTTGATATATCTCAAATTTATTTAACATGGTCAGATAATTCCATTGGTGAAGACGGTTTTAGAATTGAACAAAAAGAGAATGAAGGCAGTTTTGTAGAAATTGGAACAACTACCCAAAATAATTATACTGCTTCAAATCTAAATTTAGACTCTGATTATACATTCAGAGTTCGAGCTTATAAAGACATTCATAATTCCGGTTTTAGTAACGAATTTTTTATGAATATCAGTCAAAATGTTGCTCCATCTAATTTATCAGGAGTTGTGTCTATTGATGGTATCCTAATCCAATGGTTAGATAATTGTAGTTTTGAAACGGGCTTTATTATACAAAGAAAAAAAGAAGGTGAAGAATATCAAACCATCCATATTACTGATGAAAATATTATTGATTATTTTGATATTGATATTGAACCATTCACAACATACTTTTACAGAGTTTCTGCTGAATTAGGAATTTATCAATCAGTTTGGTGTGAAGAAATAAATATTCTATCTTTTCCAGATTACATTATTGTCGATTTAAATGGAAATGGAAATTATACAAGTATCCAGGATGCAATCTATGCTTCAAATGACGGTGATTCTATTATTGTGAATGAAGGCACTTATTATGAAAATATAAACTTCTATGGAAAACAGATTACTCTTGGTAGTTTATATCTTTTAGTTCAAGATGATTATTACATTTCAAATACTATTATCGATGGTAATGATAATTATAACGTTGTTGTTTTTGAAAGTGGTGAAGATGAGAATTCAAAATTAATTGGTTTCACCATCACAAATGGTTCTGCTTCTAAAGGTGGAGGAATTTACTTTGATAATTCTAACCCAAGCTTATCAAATCTCATTATTCGTGGGAATTCTTCTGGTGGGATAGGCCCTGGTGATGGAGGTGGTGGTATGTATTTACAATATTCAGATCCAAATTTAGAAAATATTACCATTAGTGAAAATACTTCACTAGGATCTGGTGGTGGTATTTATTTTTATTATTCAAATCCCACTTTATCAAATTTCAATATTATTGAGAATAACTCTAATTCTTTAGGTGGTGCTATTTATTTAAATCAGTCTAGTCCAAACTTAACCGATTTCACGATAAGTTCAAATACTTCTCAACATGCAGGAGGAGTTTTATTCTATCAATCTAATCCAAATTTATCCAATTGTACAATAACTGGAAATAGTGCTGATGAGAACGGCGGTGGGATTTATGTCATGGAATCAACTCCAATTCTAACTAACTGCACTATTAGTGAAAATATAGCTGTTGACTCAGGTGGTGGTATTATATGTGGAGATATTATTTTGGATAATTGTATAATAAGTCAAAATAGTGCTGAAAATGGTGGAGGTATTTGGTGTGGTAGCGGTTATTCTAATGCTGAGTTAACAAATGTAATTCTTTATGGAAATACAGCAATCGAAAATGGTGGTGGTATTTACTGTGGTTCAAGCAATACAACAATGGTTTTAACAAATGTTACACTATATGAAAATACTGCTAATAATTCTGGAGGTGGTTTCTACTGTAGAAGTAATTACACATTAAATTTACTTAATTGTATACTTTGGAATGATTCACCCGAGGAAATATATTATTGGGATACCGACGATAATATTTCTGTAACATATTCAGATATTGAAGATGGCTGGCAAGGTTATTGCAATATAAATTCAGACCCCTTATTCGTTGATCCGGAAAATTATAATTTTCATTTACAACCAGGTTCTCCATGTATCGATACCGGCAACCCAGACCCACAATATAACGACCCAGATGGTTCAATAAACGATATGGGTGCTTATGGCGGTCCCGGTGGGGATTGGTAGATTTTAGTAGATAAATGTGAAGAAGTTACGGGGACAGAAATTTTATACGGGATTATGTTAAAAAAATAGTTGAAAGGAATTAACAATGAGAGAAGAGATAGTATACAGAAATTGTCCATTATGTGGAGAAAAAAAAAGTGAAAGTGAATTTGATTTTTCACATATATATCCAAGATGTTGCGATAATAAAAAAAGTGTATCTGGATTTAGCTTGGAAGATGTGATTGAGAAAAAAGAAATTTTCAAGGAAAATGGTAGAGCAAAAGGTAAATACATTACTCAAAAAGGTTTTGGATTATATTCAATTTGTAGTGATTGTAATAATTATTCGGGTTCACATTATACTAACGGTTTTAAGACTTTTTACAAACAGGGATTAAAAGCTTATGAGAATCAGTGTTCACAAATAGTCGATCTATCTTGTAAAAACATTTATCCATTAAGAATAATAAAAGAAATTCTAATGATGTTTGTAATAATAAACTATGATAAACCACTAATAGGAAATTTTAAAAATTATCTATTAAATAAAGAGAATCAAGTGTTCCCAAAAGATTATAATATTTATGCCTATTTTACAGAAGACATTTATCGCTTTGCTTTGCATGCTGAAAGTAATGTTAATGGAGAAATAGTATTCACAACTTATTCACTTATTTCCTATAAGCCATTTGGTTTTATTTTAACCCATAAATCTGAGCCAAGCCCCAAATATAATAACATCTGCAACATTATGGCTTTTAATAAATATAAATACGATGATCAAGAAAGTTTGGTTCTTCCTTTACGAGTTATTAATAATTCGGTTCCGTTAAGTTTCACGTTCTAATATATAAACTATATAATTAGTGTAACATATGCATCTGCGGTTAGAGCTCATTGGCCGTTTCCGGCTTGAATCTTACGATACAAACCTTGAGAGATTCCCAATCCAGTTGGAAATGACAATGGAAGGTTGGAATCTATGATCGTTTTTTATTAATAAAAACGTCACATGTTTTTTTACATACATTGCTCAAAATATCAAATTCCATGAATAACACGGTAGGATGTACTACACGCATTTGATCTGTTTCGATATATTCAAAATCTTTATCTTTATAATATGTGTTAAGATAATCTACAATTGATTCAATTACTTCAATTCCTGCTATTTCCTTAAATTCTTTATATGTCATTGCTAATTTAAATAATTTTAAAAGATTATGCCCGTATTCCTTTTTTAAAAACTTTAATTGTTTTCCTTTCGTTAGAAGAAAAGATTTTAAAATCAATTCATAAGAATGACC
>JAGLWO010000093.1 GCA_023133395.1 Candidatus Cloacimonadota bacterium
AAATCGTGATTATTGTCAGATATTTTCCAATTACAAGTTCATTTCGTCTGGCAGCGCTGACCAAAATTGTTTCAAGAGTTCCTCGCTCCTTTTCCCCGGCAACCAGGTCTGAAGCAACAACAGAAGCAGCACTTATAGTTAAGATTATTAAAAGATAGGGAAGGAATTTCCCCACTATAAAACCAATCATTTGTTCAGGTGGAGCAATGTTTTCTTTTTTGATCTCTACTGCGTTCAGGATTTCTTCATTTATATTGATTTTTTTCAATCTTTCACCGACCAGATCATCTTCGATATCATATAATTTATTTGTTATCTTTTCATAAGTAAGAATGCTTTTTTCGTTCGTTTGATTATAAAAAACAGAAATATTGAAAACGCTATAACCTGCTGCAGAAAGGCTGTCCTTTATGTCTATTACTGCCTGGATAGAATTTTCTCCGAGAAGAGATAGATAGGTTTCTTCTTCATAAATGCCAGCTTTCCCCATTATCTGGATTGTTTCGATCTCGTTGAAACTATCTATAATCATCTGTGAGGTTTCATCTGCTATATTATCATTCACATAGATGACCATTGTTTGCTGTTCGAGTTTCATCTCCTGGCGTGACATCATTGCTGAGAATCCAATCATAATCAGGGGATACAGAATAATCGGTAGAACTATGGCGGTTATGATAGTTCTTCTATCCCGCATCAGGTCGAGGAGTTCTTTTTTGTAGATAGTAATAATTTTACTGAAGTTCATTCTCTTCTTCTTTGGTTCTATTCAGGAAATGAATGAAAATATCATCCAGGTCGTGTAATCCAGTTTCTTTTTTAAAATCTTCCCAGGAGCCTTCTGCCAGTATTTTACCTTCATGGATCATAACGATCTTATCTGCAATACGTTCTGCTTCCCGCATGATATGTGTAGAAAAAAGAACACACTTCCCGTCATGCTTACACTTATGAATAAAGGAGACTATATTTTTAGCGGTGAGAATATCCAATCCAACTGTTGGTTCATCAAATATCATAACAGGTGGGTCGTGAATGATAGAACGGGCAATGGAAACTTTCTGCTTCATGCCGGTAGAGAGAAAGTCTATTTTTTTATC
>JAGLWO010000094.1 GCA_023133395.1 Candidatus Cloacimonadota bacterium
AAGAGCAGAAGCTGCAGCTTACGGGTCTTACCGACCTGGATAAAGCAGTTCAGGTAGGAAAAATAATGGGTGCAGATATGCTGATAGCCGGTGAACTATTTGAGAAAGAAGAGTGCTTTGAACTATATGTGAAACTCCTGAATGTAAAAACAGCAGAAGTGCTGTCTGTAACTAAAACCAGAATTGATAAATCCCTGGGGCTATGATGATATAAGCAGGTCTTTTTTGAGAAAGGAAAACAATATATGAAATGTTATTAAACGAAGAGATGAAAATAATGTACTGCGATTTTCACAGTTGATTGAGCCATAATGTTGCCAAGCATCTATAAAAACAAAGGTAGATCATGTTAGATATTACGGGTAAAGATATATGTGAACTTAGTGATAAAGATTTAAGATCACTAATAGGTCTTCTTTGTGAAGCTGAACTCCGTAGTCGTGGTTTGCCTACAGATGGAGTTACATGGGGTGGACATCAAAATGCCGCAGATGGTGGATTAGATGTTAGGGTTGAACTCAACCAAACTATACAATCTAATGGTTTTATTCCTCGAGCGCTTACTGGTTACCAAGTTAAATGCCAAGATATGCCACGCTCTGAAATATTAAAAGAGATGAAAACTAAAGGTAAGCTGAGACCTGTAATCAAAGACTTTTTGAAAAAACATGGTGCATACATAATTGTAAGTAGCCAGGGCTCAACTGCTGACAAGCCTTTAACAAACCGTAAGAAAGCAATGAAAGAAGCATTGTCAGATTTACCAAATGCATCCAATATTAAGCTCGATTTTTATGATAGGAGTCGCATTGCAACTTGGGTTCGCAATCATCCATCGTTAATTTTATGGGTTCGAGAAAAAATTGGAAACCCTATATATGGATGGCATCCTTATGGAAATTGGGCTGATTCTCCTGGTGGCATTAAGGAAGAATACTTATTAGATGACACCTTGCGAATTCATGGTTATGGCTTGAAAACGACTGGATTATCTGCAATTGATGGCATAAATCATATTAGAAATTTGTTGAGGAGGTCAGGAACATCTATCCGTCTTATTGGATTATCTGGTGTTGGGAAAACTAGATTATTACAAGCATTATTTGATAATCGTATTGGTCAAAGTGCATTAAATCAATCACATGTATTTTATTCAGATATTGGCGATGAACCTAAACCTATTCCTCTACACTTTGCTGAACAACTATTAGCATTAGATACTCATTGCATCCTAGCTATTGATAATTGCCCACCAGAATTGCATTGTCAATTAACTAATATTTGCTCAAAATCAGAAAGCAAAATAAAATTGATAACGTTAGAATATGATATAAGAGAAAATCAACCTGAGAAAACTGAAGTAATTAGTTTAAAACCTTCATCAAATAATATTATTGAAAAAATTATCCAAAAACGTTTTAAATACATAAATAATATTGATACACATGCTGTTGCTGAATTCTCTGGAGGAAATGCACGAATTGCAATTGCTTTGGCCAATACTTTCAAAAAAGGGGAAAATCTTTCGAGTTTAAGTGATGAATATTTATTCGAAAGATTGTTTTATCAAAGAAATACACAAAGTGAATCATTATTGAAATCTGCAGAAGTTTGTTCACTTGTTTATTCCTTTAACTGTCAAACTGATGTTGGCTTAGATTCAGAACTTAAAATTCTTGCATCGTTATCTAACAATACAATTGGTGATCTTTATTCTGATGTAGCTAAATTGAAAAGACGTGGTCTTGTTCAGCAACGAAGTATTTGGCGAGCTGTATTACCTCAAGCAATTGCCAATAGACTTGCTCATCGAGCATTAGAAAATATTCCTCAAAACATATTATTAGAGGAATTTCATAAAGATAACTCAGGACGACTTTTAAAGTCTTTTTCAAGGCGATTAAGTTATTTACATGAATGTGAAGCTGCCCAGAAAATTGTTACATTGTGGCTATCTGAAACAGGCATGCTAAAAGATATTAGTAATTTAAATGATATTGGTATTAGCATTCTTGTTAACATTACGCCAATAAAACCTGAAAAAGTTCTTTCTGCTATCGAAAGAGCTGCTGTTAAAAGTGAAACCGATTTTGTTTCTCGAAATAATAATAATTTTATCGAAATTACTCATTTATTACGATCTTTAGCTTATGATAAAGACTTATTCGAACGTTCAGCCAATCTACTTTGTAAATTTGCTTTAACAGAAGATATTAATGAAAATCATAATTCTATAAGGAATATGGTAAGAACTCTTTTCTTTATCTATCTTTCTGGAACTCATGCAACTGCAGAACAGAGATTAAATGTTATTCGAAAACTTATAGATTCAGGAGTTGAAGATAGGAAGCATTTGGCTATATCATTACTTAGTTCAACACTTAATACAAATCAATTCATTTCACATTATGGTTTTACGTTTGGTGCAAGATCGAGAGATGATGGGTTTCATCCAACAACTTCTGAAGAGATTGAAAATTGGTTTGCTGTATTTATTGATTATACTACACAACTTGCATGTTCCACTGATTCTATCGCGTCAAAAGCAAAAGACTTATTAGCTAAGAAATTCAATGGATTATGGACAACTGCTAGTATGTTTGATCAATTAGAAAACGCAGTATATAAAATTTCTCAAAAAGGCTCTTGGATAGAAGGATGGTTAGAGATAAAAAAGACCATACGTATTAAACAGGATATAGATTTAGATATTTTATCACGCCTAAATAAACTTGAATGCTTTGTGAAACCACAAAGTTTGATTGATCGAGCCAGATTATTTGTAATAACTAAACATTGGAATTCTTTAGATTTCCTTGATAAAACCCATGACGAAAATGGCAAAGAAATAGACAGTTATTTGTTTGTTTATGAAGCTACAAGGTCTATTGGGAAGGAAGTTGCAAATGATGAAAAAATTTTCATCCTGCTGTTACCAGAATTATTTTCATATGAATATCATCGAATGTTTTATTTTGGTCAGGGTTTAGCAGATGAGTGTATAGATCCACAAAATATGTGGAAAACAATGAGAAATGAGTTATCGAAATTAGAACTTTTAGAAGCTAATGTTCAAATACTTCGAGGATTTCTAAATAGTCTTTATTCAAGAAGATCATCTCTTGTAGATAAATTACTAGATTCTGTAATTAATGATCCAATTTTAGCTTGTTATTTACCCACTCTTCAAACAAGCATTGAAATTGATGTAAGTGGATATAAAAGGCTAATAAAATCACTTAATCTTGGATCTGCACCAATTGAGCAATACAAAAATATTGGTTATGGAAGATCTCACGAAAATATCTGTGATAAAGATTTTGCAAATCTATTAATGATCGTTTCTGCCAAATCTAATGGGATACCAGTAGCTTTGGACATGATGACAATGAGGCTACATGGACATAAAAAACCTTTAAACAATAGATTAACCTCATTGGGTCAAGAGTTAGTACTGAAAGTGAATTTCTCTGAGATTAAAAGAAATGATATGCAAAACTATGAAATCATATCAATAATAGAATCTTGTTTTGAGAGTACATCAGCAAAAAAGAAAGCAAAATCTTTATGCCATCATGTTGTAAAAGCTTATGCAAATAATAACATATTTTATTCAGATCTTGATGAAGTTTTAATTTCTATCGCAAGAGTCCAGCCTATAGTTATTATCGAAGTATTTCTTGAAGATGATACTATTTATCATCAATTCACAAAAGATTTTTCATCCTACAATGATTCAATAACCAAACCCATTAATATGATTGACGATGACCTATTAATAAATTGGTGTGACGATAACCCTCAGGACAGATTTACCAAACTTGCAACTGTTATAATGCCTTTTAGAAGTAATGAAAAGAAAACTAAACTTGAATGGAAACCAATCGCTATAACAATGTTCGAAAATTCACCTGATCCCGTTTTGGTGTTAAATGCTTTTAAAACTAAATTCACACCAATGTCATGGTATGGTTCAAGAAAGGGAGTAATGAAAACACGATTAATTCTGCTAACGGATTTAAAAGATCATGAGAACCCCTTAATATCAGAGTGGGCTTGCAATGAAGAAAAATTATTTCAACAAGAAATTGAGTCTATACACGAATTTGAGATGGAAAGAGAAGATAATCGATTAACTTCTTTTGAATAATTAGGTTTGGGAAGTGCACTTTTGATATTCATGAGTCAATAACAAAATATCTTTGACAGAAAAGATCGTTTCGCTTGGTTAAGATTTGTACTTTAGAGAATTGATAATGAGAGGGATAAATGACTAACTATTACTCCTCAAAACTATCATCATTAAATTTGCAGAAATGCTACGAAATAGCCCAACCCAGAGTTAAGCAGTACTTGGAAGCTGAAATAGAGTTTGTATTAAAGCACATCAACCTTTCCGATAAAGTCCTGGAGCTTGGTTGCGGTTATGGCAGGGTCCTGCAAAAACTAATTGGTAAAGCAAATAAAATTGTGGGCATCGATACTTCGCAGGAGAGCATTCAACTTGCCCGGGAACTTATAAAAGATAATTCCCTGGAACTTTATGAAATGAATGCAGTAAACCTGGAATTTACTGATGGAGAGTTCGATGTGGTGCTCTGCATTCAAAACGGGATTTCAGCGTTTCATGTGGATAAACAAAAGCTCATTAAAGAAGCTGTCCGTGTATGCCGGAGCGAGGGAAAGGTTCTTTTTTCCAGTTATTCGGATAAATTCTGGGAACATCGTCTTGAGTGGTTTGAACTTCAGGCAGAGCATGGCTGTATTGGTGAGATAGATTACGATAAAACCGGAAATGGTGTTATTGTATGTAAAGATGGTTTCAGGGCAACCACGGTTTTATCTGATGAGTTTCTTTCATTTACTTCGGGTTTGAATGTTGTTACGGAAATTGTGGAAGTGGATAATTCGAGTATTTTTTGTGTGATGGGGGTGAGGTAGGGAATCCCTCTGCCAGTCTTCGCCAACCCGTCCTCCGCAGTAGCACAGCTACGGAGGGTGGAGGCTACGCCCTGACAGGCTGTCTCCCTTATGACTAAGGGAGAACATGAGAATATGTGAAAGAAGTTTCTTCCTGCATTTCTATGTTTCCCTTTCATTGAAAGGGAATTGCAAAGGATTCCAAAAGGATAAATAATGCCACGTATATTTAACACAGCTGCTTTAAAAGAACGACGAAGGGAATTAAGAAATAATCAGACACTGGCAGAGAAAACGCTCTGGCAGAAGATTCACCGGAAACAGTTGAATGGTATCCAGTTTTACAGGCAGTATGGTATTGGTTCTTACATCGCAGATTTCTATGCACCGGCATTGAAGTTATGCATTGAGATCGACGGAGACCAGCATTACACAGAAACAGGCAAAGAATATGATGATGAACGAGATAATTATATCGCATCTCTCAATATCGAAGTAATTCGCTTTAGAAACCGCGAAGTAATTGGAAATACAGACAAAATTGTAACAAAAATAAAGCATGAGATCAAGTTGATATTAGAGTCTAGGATGTAGGGAATCCCTGCTAATCCCTTTTATCAAAAGGGATCATAAGATGCCGCAGAAAGAAATTCTTCTTGCTTTTCTATGTTTCCTTTTCATTGAAAGGGAACTGCAAGGGATTCAAAAGAGTTTTTTTCGCTTACGTCAGGTTTGAATGTTGTTACGGAAATTGTAGAAGTGGATAATTCCAGTATTTTTTGTGTGATGAGGGTGAGGTAAAAACCATTACCTATGATGACCACCATATCGTCTCGATGCGGGAATAACAGGGTTCAATCGAGACGATTGAATCTTCGTGAGGAAACCCCCTCTTATTCCCCCTTACGAAGGGGGATAAATTGGAAATGTAGGTTTCGATTTTTCATTCTTCGTCCCGAATACTTTCGGGACTACGAAGAACGGACCGAGCGAACCGTTTTATCGGCGTGTTGAGGACAACCCGCCCTACAAAATATTTGGAAATCACGTCCTACATTTTTTTAGCTTTGGATGCTAAACGGAGATATTCCTCAAGATTTCTTGTGTATTCATTCAGCGCATCTCTTCCTTTATCAGTAAGAGAAATTGTTGTTTTAGGTTTCCTATTTTCAAAGCGTTTTTGCACTTTGATGTATTTTGCTTCTTCCAGTTTTCTCAGGTGTGTACTCAAATTTCCATCAGAAACTCCAATCTCTTTTTTCAGATATGTAAAATCTGCAGTTTTAGATTGAAGAAGCAATATTATGATAGCCAGGCGGACCCGGGAATGAATGATGGAATCCAGATCTGCAAATTTACTTTCCATTATTTTTCCTTGCCAGGTTGTATAAATAGATACCGGGAATAATATTGTTAACGATAAGAAGAATAACAAATACTCCCATAATCGCAAAATAATTTTTCAAAATAATAAGGATTATACATCCGATCCACCAGAGTATTCCATTCATTATCGGCATTTTTTGTTTTAAAAAAATTCCCGTGGAAAAATTTGCAGATCCCATTAACAAACTTACCATTGCAAAGACAATGCTCCATTCATATGCTTTTAAGATGGGGAAGATAAATGCAACTAAAAACAACGCTATCATCAAACCAATCCACATAGAATTTATACCAAAATCTGGATATCGAATATTACCTTGTTTTTCATATATTTTTTTTGAGTAAATGATACTGGCAATTGCTCCTCCAAAGCAAAAAAATGCCCAGGAGTATCCAATCAGGTGGTACAATTGAGTTTTGATAAAAATGTACATTGCCACGATTGCGAGAGAAAT
>JAGLWO010000095.1 GCA_023133395.1 Candidatus Cloacimonadota bacterium
TATCTATCCACCAGGAGTGCATATAATCCCGAAAATGACTGAGAGGTTCTCCGGTGAGTGGATTGTAGCGTTCAAAGAAATCTGCTTGAGGTTGAAGATGCTTTCTGGCAGCAAGTTTGATGAGTTTGGCTGCATCAGAAAGCAGGGAACGGTCGAGAGTTTTGGCGGATGTTGCAAATGCTTCCAATATGTGCGAAGTGGCAGCAGGCCAGGATGGACCTTCCCAGAAACCTATCGGGTTAAAATTCGGATCATCTTTGGGAAGTGCAGGAACAGGATAAGGAAGCCAGAACTGGTCAGGATTCAGAAGGTGCTTTCTGAATACATCCAGATTTTGTTCTGTTCCAATTCTTGCAAAGAACGGATAGAAAGTTGTGATGCACATTGTTTCGGAAAGTTTTTTTGTAACGGGATGTCTATCTCGATAGCTTTTATTTTCAGTATTCCAGAGGAGTGAATTTGCAGCTTTTTTCGTTTTATCTGAATAATCTCTGAAAAATTTTTCATCATCGCTTTTTCCCAGAATGCGAGCCATATTGGAAACAGCTAGCATATTTACATAAGCATAACCGGTTGCATCTATAGCATCATATCGCAAAGTCGGGTCGTTATCATCAAAGCGGGAAAGGTCGTCCATTCCGGTTTCAAGCTGATGATCTATAACAAACAAGCCATCACAGTCCGCATCGCGATCTGCAATCCACCACTCGATGTTTTTCTTCATTCCTGGGTATATTTCTGCCAGCATCTCTTTATTACCGTGAATAAGATAATGCTGCCAGGTAGTGTATGGAAGAAGCGAAAGTCCGGTTTTGGACTTATGATGCAGTTTCACTCGATTAGTGCGTGGAGAAGTGTACCATGGAAAGCGTCCATCTTCATAAGCGGAATGAAGCATATTGGCAATGTGTCCGAATCCGACCTGAGAATCAGTTGCCCAGTTCATATCCATAGCCATAAAGGGAGCACTGTAACAGCAATAAGTTTGATAAGCCTGTCTTCCTTCCATCACAACCGGATATTTGAAATAACCAAGATTACCACCTGCGGTAGAAAATTTAAGCAGGAACCAGCGAAATCCGTAAAGTTCTTCCAAACCTTTATCAGAACACGAAAAATGAGGAACATCATTCTGGAAAAAGTTCTGCCAGTCTGTTCTGTTCAAAGCAATCGGATCGTCTTGTTCTAAAACGGATTTCAGGTTTTTCAAAGCAACCTGTTCATCTGGATCGATAGCACAGGCAAAGGTGAATTTTAGAGAAGCGTACGGAGGAATTTCAACTTTGTATTTCAGGTTATAAGTTCCAGAAGGTTTGCAAGTCATTTCATCCGGTTCGATGTTTCCAGCAATCACCATTGTCAGTCCATCATCGAGGATATTGGGAAATACATTTTTATCTTTCAGGATGACAAAAT
>JAGLWO010000096.1 GCA_023133395.1 Candidatus Cloacimonadota bacterium
ATTGACGGACCTCTGGCTTTTGATAATGCTGTGAATGAAAAAGCTGCAAAAATGAAGGGTATCGAATCAGAAGTTGCTGGAAATGCAGATGTGCTGATCGTTCCCAATATTGAAGCAGGAAATATCTTTGGGAAAGCCTTAACCTACTACTGCAATTATAGAGTTGCTCACGTAGTTATGGGAGCAAAAGCTCCGATACTGATTGCTTCCCGCGCAGATACTGCAGAGACTAAAATGCTTTCAATGGCATTGGGTGTACTGAGTACATAAGTTTAAGAACGAGTAATTGCAAATAAAAAGCAGTTAATATTTTTTCAAATAATATTAAACAAAATTCTGGACAGTTCAGAATTATTACTTTTTTAGTGAGCAGTAGAAAAAGGAGATTCAATATGACTAAATCCGATCTTATTGATAAAGCTAAGCAAGCTTCAGAAAATGCCTATGCACCTTATTCCAAATTTAAAGTTGGTGTTGCACTTCTAACCAAATCAGGGAAAGTTTATACTGGCTGTAACGTAGAAAATTCTTCCTATGGGCTTTCAAATTGTGCAGAACGAACGGCAATATTTAAAGCAGTTTCCGATGGTGAAAAAAAGTTTAAAGAAATGGTTGTTTATGCAAATACAGATAAGCTTTTTACTCCTTGTGGAGCTTGCAGGCAGGTTATATCTGAGTTTAGTTCAAACATGAAAATTACGATAGTTTCTGCAAAAGAGATTTTGGAAACAACTATTGGGGATTTACTTCCACATGAATTCCATCTGTAAAGAATGAAAAAACCCCCGCAATGGGGGCTTTTTGTTTCTCTGGATTTTTAATACATTGAAACTTAACTAAGCAATATCAAATTCTTTTGTTTCCTCTCCTTCAACATAAAGATATTTTGGCTCTACTGGAGGTCCCGACTTCTTAATTTTATCACTGTCATTATCTTCTACATGTCTCCATATCTCCCAGGATTCGCCTTCACCATCAATACAGAAAGTTATCTTCTTATTTTTGAAGTCGTCAATAATGAATTGAATCGAGTTTAACGGTTCAGCTTTTGTTACCGGAACACAGAATTTTTTTCTATCGTAGATGTATTTTTCTTTCGCCATTTTTCCTCCATCTATTTTTGAATTTTATATACGTTATAGCTTTCTACATCATCGATCCAGAATATTTTATCGGGTTTTTTGGGAATTGAAATAACGATTCTTCCAAACCTGGCAGTACTCTTAAGAAATCCTGAAGTTAGGTCTATCTGTGTCCAGCCTTCTCCTGGATATCCTTTACTGCTGAATTTATTAACGCGTTTACCTTTGGAATTAAAAGCGAGGAACCTGATTGTAACAGGATGATTTGATTGATAACTGGATTTAACGAAACATCGGGAATAGTAAACAGCCTTAGCATCAATCGGGAAAGCATCAGAAATAATGTTTATCTTTGATTTGTGATTTTGGATTTTTAAGCTCTTTCCACCACTGTGACAATAATTGTCGTCCCAGAAAATCTGGTTCTCGGATTTATTCAAGACCATCCAATCTTCAGG
>JAGLWO010000097.1 GCA_023133395.1 Candidatus Cloacimonadota bacterium
TTGGATGTAGACCTGAAAGATATACAAACAGAACAAATTCTACAAATAACAGTAAAAATAAAAATCGAAGTAAATGGAAAGGTAAAGACAATTAGAAACGACAATTTTGCTGATATCCCCAAAAAGCCTTTCAGGTGTTATTATGCAGAAAATACTCTTCCTTTACCTGAATTATGGTTCGCTGGAGATGTGCATTATCACAGCATATATACATCAGACCAGGTTGAGTTCGGAGCTGATATTAAATCCACAGTTAAGATGGCAAAGGTTTTGGGACTCTCCTGGCTATTTATAACAGATCACTCATACGATTTAGATGACCAAGAAGAGTGCTACACAAAGAATGACCCTGCATTTCCCAAATGGGAAAAATTACACATGGAGATTAATAATATCGATGAGATTGGTTTTAATGTGATCGCAGGTGAAGAAGTCTCCATAGGCAATTCAAAAGGAAAAAATGTCCACATGCTTGCTATAAATCACAACGAGTTCCTTGAAGGATATGGAGATAGTGCAGAAGTCTGGTTTAAAAATAAACCAGTACGATTTCTAAAAGAAATTAAAGACTTACATTCGGATATCAATCTTTTTATAGCTGCCCATCCAAATGAAGAAGTCCCATTTATGCAAAAGCTTACTTTACGCAGAGGTAATTGGTCTAAAACCGACTTTCTTGAAAGCGGAATTAAGTTCTTGCAGGTAATTAATAATTCAAGGCTTCCGGATATTTTTGCTTCAATAAATTATTGGAAATTACTTCTTCTGGAAGGATACAGGTTCTTTATCTTAGCCGGAAATGACGCTCATGGAAATTTCAATATAATGAGACAAATTAAAACACCTTTTATGAAGTTATTTGCTTCAGATGATCAAGTCTTTGGTAAATTTTTTACTGCTTTTAAATTTATAGGGAATGAGCCATTAAAAGCTATAAAGAATGGTGAAATAATCGTTAGTAATGGACCATTTCTTAGCTTCTGGTTAAAAAATAAAAAATTCTCCATAGGTTCGGTTGCAAATTGTCAAAAAGCCAATTTAATCTTTGAAACAAGAACATCACATGAATTCGGAAATATTAAAAATGTTACTCTTTATATAGGTGATATTTCCTCAAAAAAGGAAATTAAAATCCTGAATCCAAAGAATAATATTGTTCTTGAGCTTCCAAAAAATGGTTACGTTCGTATGAATATGAGTACGAAAAATGGTGGATGGGTCTTTACAAATCCTGTATGGATTGAGTAGTCAACCTTGAAAAGGCTCTAAAACCTGAACGACCTTTCCAGCATCACCTCGTGTGTATTTTCCTCATCAAAAGGTAAAATATTATATCTATATGATATTTTAAATCTAAGAGGAAGAGCATATCTCAATGAAAACTCATGAAAAATTCCCATTTCAGTTTCAATAGCGGTTTCCTGAGGATTTTCAAACCTTGTTTCGTAGTCCAGAAATAACTTTCTTGTTAAGTATTTTCCCATGCTTATAGAAAGGTTATTTAAAAACAGTTCTGAACTCAAACGAGCTACTTCATTGCTTTCCTCAGTAAAGTAATATTCGGATTTATTTTCAGAAGAATAGCTGGCAAATAAGTTCTGGATCAGGTCTGTCTGCAAATGAAAATAATCTAACCTGAAAAGCTGTCGCACCCAGTTCTCGACTGGTGAAATCAAGGGATCCAATACTGCACTTTCCAATCCCAAACCTGCAATTTGAATAACCTCATCCTGTAAAAGTGTTTTTTTCTGAGCTGGTGAAATTTCATCCATTGTTCTGTTATACCTGAGTTTAGCAAAAATATCGGTAATTTTATCTGCTGGATTATCACTTCTTAGTTCAAATCTCAAAGTTCCTATAGTTCCTGCACTACTTTCATCATTATAAATTACAAGAGTAATGAGAGTTCCATCAGAGGTTTTTTTATAAAAAGTACCGGAAATTTTTGCACCTATATCATACTGGCTAAGCTGAATCTGTAAATAATCCAGGAGTAATTTGGTTCCAAACATATCAACTGAACCTTTTTCAGAAATGAATAAAGCTTCAGGTAAAATAAACTGTCCATTTTCATATTTTAGATGAATGTATCCGCCAGGTGTTATGACTACATCTACAGGATAGGTAACATAACGAATATTATCACCAAAATGAAGCATAATATCTAAGGTAAAAGGTAACGGTGCAACGCTGGTTTTCTTCTTTTCTTCAGTAACTTTATTGAATAATTTCAAAAGATTTTCCGTATCAGGAGGATAAATAGCCTGCCCATTCGAAACATAAATATCACCAAATATTTTCATATCATCAAAGGGACCATTCACTTCCAGATAATCTGAATCTCTGCCCTTAATAACCAACTTCATCACTGAGTTTCCAGGTGTGAATTTTGGCATATGAAATAAAATCCCATCTTTATTAGTATAAACTAAAAATTTCCCAAGATTTAGCATTCCAAGCTTGAAATCATTCTCATTATTTCCGATTTTATTTTTCAGGTAGAATTTTCCTTCACCCAATCTGAATTTAAATTTTTCAATGCTCAATATATTATCAAGTATATCAAATTTAATAGT
>JAGLWO010000098.1 GCA_023133395.1 Candidatus Cloacimonadota bacterium
ATTTATGTATGATTTTAAGGTTAGATCATGAGAAAAATTTCTGCTCTTATTGTACTTATTATTGCCATCGCTGCTCTTATCATAATTATTGGATTTATAATTGCAAGTGTAGCTCATAAATATAAAAGTGTATCAATTGAAAAATTAATAGCTGAACAGCCTGATACCATGCAAGTAGTATCACAACTCGAAGAAGATTATCTCCCAGGATATGAAGAAATTTTTGCTCTCCAAATCTTCGCCAGTAACAAATATTCCAAAGTTGAACACCTGATGAATAAATTGAAAAAAGCAGGATATAAAACAAAAATATCCAAACTGAAAAAAGAAGGTGAAATAATCTATCGATTGCGTATGGAAGGTTTGTACCAAGAAGATGAAGCCATAGCACTCGGAAATGAACTAAAGAAGAAATATCCATCTATTAATAGCTACTGGTTAGATGAAATTGAAACCGAATATGCAAAAGTCGAGAGACCTGAAATAAAAAAAGAAGAAAAAGAAATAATTTCCAAGATCCCCCATGAAGAAACTATTACAGAAAAGAAGAAACCCAAAGAATTCGAAATACAAATTATGGCAAGCGGGGATTATTCAAAAGTTGAAGAAGTAAAAAGTCGTCTGGAAAAGATCGGTTACAAAACGAAAATACTAACTCTGACAAAAGGAAGTAATATTATTTACCGTTTAAGATTGCGTGGATTATACCCTGAGAAAGAAGCTATAACTTTCGGTAATAAAATAATTAAAGATTCACCACTTATTACTGAATACTGGCTGGATGAAATCAAGGAAGGTAAGAGCGTAGCTACAACTAGCCCAATTGTAAGTAAGAAAGAAACCACAACCACCAGGGATACGGGTAAGAAAGAATTTGAAATACAACTTCTGGCTAACCGTGACAGGTCAGTTGTAGAAAAAAGGAAGAAAGATCTACAGCGATTTGGCTATGACTCAAAGATTTTTTCAACAACTGTAAAAGGTGTTAGGTATTACAGGTTAAGATTGGTAGATGTTTATTCCCGTTCTGAAGCAAATAGAATTGGCGAAAAACTTAAAGAAGATGTGAAATTTATCAATGATTTCTGGATAGTGAAAAAGGGTAAACAGCAGACCCAAACTTATATCGAAGAAAAAGACGAATCTCTGACTGAACCGATCGTAACCTCAATGGACCCGAAGTACCAACCCAAATCAGTTAATTACACCATGACCTGCAAACAGGATAACGTAAACATTCATATCGGTCCCGGCACACATTATGCAGTCGATCCTATCGGGAAACTTATGAAGGGTATCACTGTTTTTATAGTAGAGGAAAAGAATAATTGGGTAAGATTCACCATCACTCCTGGTGATAAATATTGGTCCAGCTGGGTCAAGAAGGATTTGTTGGAATAATACAAAATATATGGTTCAACCGAGACAGATTGAACCAACATTATAAGAAAAAAAGGTGCGCATCAGCGCACCTTTTAATTTACAATTATTTTTATTATCCATTTAAATCC
>JAGLWO010000099.1 GCA_023133395.1 Candidatus Cloacimonadota bacterium
GTTAGACCATCATCCTCCGAAATCAAGAAATTGAAATTCATAGCAACCTGTTCCAATTGATATGCTATAACTATCTTATCTTCATCAGAATCCATGGATTTTGCAATTATATCATGGTCATATTGTTCATCATAAACAGTGGTGAAAAACTGCCCTCCGTCAATGGACCGCATAATTGCCAGTCCTTCTTCTACAGGATAATTACCTGTAGAAACTGTTGGATAGGCAGGTGGTTGTATATAATGAAAGCGAGTATCATAATAGTAATCTTTCATATAACCTGTGGATGGATGATCTCCATCATAATGAAAATTTTCCAGGTCCCACTCATAATTATTAGGATGGTTATATGGATCCCCTCCTGAGCGGTGTACGTACCCTCTCCGTGTCTGAGCAAGAGAACCAAATATTGTAATAGCCCCTCTTTCGAATACAATATCTTCCGAAGATTCAGGCCAGACAGGGTTAAGCCAGGGATAATCTGTACCATAAGGATAGACATAATCAGATGGATTAATATTTGGATAGGAAGAAAGATATTCTGTTGATTCAAAAGGAAAACCACATGTATTATAAGGTGCGACGGGATTATTTCCATGCAGGATGAAACCAAGAATATTGGGCGGGACATTATTCTGCGGGAAAATATATTTATGTAAATCTACATACTCGTATAAAGTGTCGTTATGGGGGTAATATGGACTTGGAGCCCAGAAACTTGGCGTGGAACCGTGCGGATGCTGGTATTGAGGTGTGAATATCCCATCATAATGACAGGCAAGATCGCCATAAACCAAGGTATCTCCAACTCCGATAGCAGCATAAGCGCCATAAAGCATAATGCTGTAACAATTTTGATCTACCAATTCCATATATTCAAAGGGATCACGGTGTTTGTACCTGATATAAATCCTCGTTTCGGAAACAAGACCGAAATAATCTGAAGGATTCATATTTCCAGGTTCATCCGGGGGCATTCCTGGAGCTGTATTTGCATAAGTTATGTCACCTACAATGTAAATCGTATCGGAACAACCCCAGGTCTGTGCACCATAAACTTCTCCTTCAATCCATAACTGAGCATTTCCTACCCAAACAGATTGATTATTAACAGGAAAACTCGGACCTACTGTCCAGATCGTATCATACATAGTGATTTGATTCATCCAGATATGGTCGGAATCCTCGTACCAATTTCCCCCAGCATTAATTATCATATTCGCAGCATCTGCATTATGCGGGAACCAGCTATAAACCGTAAAAGTATCCACTCCAGTTTCCACAATATTACCAAACATACATTCAAAACTCCCATCACCAAGTTTTACATATACAATATCCGTACTTGGACCACCAAGCGGGATACCATTAGCTCGGATTAAATCAGCTCCATTATGATATAAGGGAGCAACTTCTTCTTCATAACCTCCCAGGAATATCTGAGCCATTGGTGCACTTTGTACAGCAGGTGCACCTGTTGCTTCGTCCATAATTCTTCCTGCAGTAGTTACCATATCATGGAAAGTAGGCCAACCACCAATTTGCTGAATCCAGATATCATCATTGGAGTGAACTGGACCCCAGAGTTCGTCAAATCCCCTGAAAAGCATCATCGCTGCAGCAGCTCCACCATCTGCATTTTCAGATTCTTCAAATTCAGTAAAATGCTGGTATTCTGTCAGAGAGTTTCTATTAGGTCGAGTTACATACTTTTTTGAGTAACATATCTCTATAATGTCATTATGGCACACTATCATAGGTTTACCAAATGCATCAATGGCAATATCCATTTTTTCAAATGTTTCTCCATCATCTGTTGAGATTGCCCTTGTTAGCAAAGAATAACTTGGCGGCATCTCTTTCGTGTATACTACCAAAATATTTCCGTTTGGCAGGATATTGAGTACAGGTTCGGAAAAGCAGGAAAAAAATTCGTGCAATGTATCAACAACAGTGTGTGTTACTAAGTCGTCACTGGTCTTTTTGGAAAAGATGATATATTCCTGATAATAAATTATTTGTTTATAAGCCAGGTATGCATTTTCACCAATAACTTTACAGCCTTGCTGCCCGGAAAACTTCACATAAGGATATTCTTCGTTTATGTGTATTGGTTCATTGAATTGGGGAAACAGATATACAAATATAATTAAAATGAAAAGAACTATTTTCGTTCTCATAATAAACCTCCGCTTATTTAAATTTTTATCACCTATTATACAATAAAAATAATATGTCTTTGCGATGTGTCTACCTGCTGTTTCAAACGCTGTGTCCGGCTGCTGACGGATTGCCACATCATTTTATTCTTCGCAACGACAATAAGAAGAATATCTTTTATTAGAAGACTATTATTCTACACTCTACATAAACAATTTTATTACCCTAAACTTTTCCCACCAACTCCAAAATTCTCCCTGGGTACTTCATCGATGCGCACATAAACTGCACTTTCGGGTTTATTGGTAACTTCCACAACTACATCTGTTAATTTTCTAATTAATTCTATCTTTTGTTCTGCTGTTAAAGTTCCTGCATTTTCTAATGTTACAATTGGCATTTTTGCTCCTTTTATTCTTCATTTGGAAATAAAAACCAGAATATTAAATAGAGAATTATACCAACTCCACCCACGAATGACATAACCACAAAAGCCAACCGCAAGAGACTTATATCCCAGTTGAGATATTTAGCGATCCCACAGCAAACACCAGCTATCATCCTGTTTTTCCAGCATCGGTAGATTTTATGTTCTTTCTGGGGTTCAACTTCCACATCAATGATTTTTTCTTCTCTACCACCTTTCGGAAGAATGACAAGAAGTATTAGATATATCCAGACTCCAGATAATCCGAGCAACAATGAAACAATAAAAATCCCGCGGATAATATTAGCCTTAATACCCAAGCTTTCCGCCAGTCCTCCACACACACCGAATATAATTTTATTTTCCTCAGAGATATGCAGTTTTTTCATATTTCCCCCAATCGTAAATTCTTTATGAATAGGTTGAAATGGAATGTAATCCGTCAATAAAAAAATAATAAGTTTAAAATTTGACATAAATTTCATAACTTTGATTTTAGAAATCTGAAAAACAATTGGAGGGAAGATGAAAATTAAAAAAATTCCTGTTCATTCCTCTAAGAGAGAAGAACTCATTGATATCACCTCAGAGGTTCGTCAATTCATCAATGAATCAAATATTCAAGAAGGCAGGCTAACTTTATATGTACCGCATACAACTGCTGCTGTTACAATTAATGAAAACGCAGATCCCACAGTTGCTCAGGACATAATCTTTGCTTTGAACAAGCTCATACCACGAATGCGTGAATTCCGGCATATTGAAGGCAATGCTGATGCTCATGTTAAAAGCTCGATTGTAGGATGTACACAGGAAGTATTTATCAGCAATGGAAACCTGCTTCTGGGAACCTGGCAGGGAATTTTTTTCTGTGAATTTGACGGACCGAGAAACAGGAACGTGATTCTAAGGATCGACTAAATGTTAGTGTGGCTAAGCTTTTTCCTTTCACTTGGTTTGATCCTATATTTAGCCAGGAAAAGTCTCTGGTTAGCACTCATTATAGGTGCTCTGATTTTAGGAATATTTAATCTGGATTTCAATACGTTTTTAAACATAACTTTAAATACAATAACCAGTTTACCAATATTACTTTTAGCTTTAGCCATAGGTATGATTCCCCTGATCGGTGGAGGATTACAAGTTTCCGGTCTCTTGGGGGATCTGGTGAATAATCTCCAGATGAAACGACAGGTATTTCTGGGATTCTCCCCAGCTTTAATGGGGCTTCTTCCCATACCGGGGGGAGCTTTACTTTCCGCTCCAATGCTTCATAAAGCAGGAGATGATATTTCTCCAGAGTCATATGCTTCCATAAATGTATGGTTCCGGCATATGCTGATTCTTATCTATCCTTTAGGTGCAATTCTTCCCTGTTCCAAAATGGCTGATTTAAATCTTTATAAAGTAATTCTCTATATATTACCCGCTTTTATAATTTTGTTTTTGTTGGGCTACTTTTTCTTTTTGTTTAAAATTAAAGGAGATATGCCTTCTCCTTCACATATTGAAATTAGAAAGATAGTCATACCAATTTTAATCATAGTTACTGCTCCTTTTATTCATATAATTCTATCAAATACGATCTTCATGGATGAAATTTCGTTACTGATAGGTATTTCTGCAAGTTTGTTACTTACTTTTTTTATCGGGAAATTAAATCTCAAAATAGGTAAAGAGATTTTCCTGAAAATGAAACCATGGAAATTCTTTCTGATAATAATCGGGATCTTTTTATTCCTTCATGTTTTCCAGGCTTCGTCAATATCAGAAAAGATAGCTTTGATAGTATTCTCAAAGAATTTCCTGATCATATTTATAGCATTTTTTCTCGGTTTTGTAACCGGTCGTGTGCAGGTACCTGTATCTATTCTCCTACCGATTTTTCTTACAAAATACGGGAGTATACAATTAACAACATTGACTTTTGCTATAATGTATGTGGCAGTGTATATTGGCTATATGGTTTCACCTGTTCATCCCTGTGTTTCTGTCTCAGTTGAGTATTTTCAAACCAAATATCTGAATTTTGCTGGTAAATTTATATTGCCCTGTTTAATAGGGTTGGGTCTAACTTATTTAGCTGCTTTGATTTTAATCTAACACAAAGAAGGATTTACTATGGAGAATAGAACAAGAGAAATGCTTGAGTTTAAATATCATTTTACTCAGGATAATGGACAGACGAAAGAATTTACAATCAGGCTTCATCCCAGAACTCTGGAATTAATTCATGAGTCTTATGCAAAACTTCCCTTCTGGACAAATCTTGAGTTCGGTAAATGTCCCAATTGTACTTTAAGTAAGGAGAATCACAAATCATGTCCGATTGCAGCAAACCTTGTATCTATAACAGAATTCTTTCAAAAATCTTCATCTTTCGAAGACGTTGAAGTGCGACTTGAAACCTATGAACGAATTTTCAATAAAAAAACATCCTTACAACAGGGAGTAAGTTCGCTGCTTGGAATTATAATGGTAACAGCTGGCTGTCCAATTCTTTCCAAATTGAGACCAATGGTTCGTTTTCATTTACCCTTCGCAACCACCGAAGAAACTATATACCGTGCAATTTCAATGTATTTAGCTAAACAGTATTTTAGAAAAAAGAAAGGCTTGGAACCTGATTGGGAACTTAAAGGATTATTGGATACATACAAAGAAATTCATATACTCAATCAAGCATTCTATGAAAGACTCTCTTTCCTTAAAGGTAAGGATGCAAATGTAAATGCTTTAATAATTCTTGATAATTTTGCTAATTATATTAATTTCACACTTGATAGAGATAAGCTTTCAAAAATTGAGTGGATGTTCGAGGATCTGGATTAAATGAAATGAAGAAAAAAAGAATATTCTGGATTGCCGGGGAAAACTCAGGCGATCTTCATGCTTCTATAGTTCTCAAAGAATTGAACTTACGAAAGCTCGATGTCGAGTGTTTTGGAATAGGTGGAGCCATGATGCAATCGGAAGGATTTAAAGCGATCTTTCCTTTTGAACGCTTTGCAGTTATGGGTTTTGTGGAAGTAATAAAACACCTCCTGTTTTTTCTGAAAGTGGAGAAAAAAATAAAAAATATTTTTGAAACAAATCCACCTGATCTGATTATTCTTGTGGATTATCCGGGTTTGAACATGCGGATAGCAAAGATAGCTTCAGAATTAAATATTCCTGTTTTGTACTTTATCTGTCCTCAGTTCTGGGCCTGGAAACACAAAAGGATTTTCCAGTTAAAAAAATACACAGACCATATAGCCTTTATTTTACCATTTGAACAGAAATACTTTGAAAAATATAATATTAAAGCAACTTATGTTGGTCATCCCATTGCTGAGGAAATAAATGTTACACAATCAATGCAGGAATTCGCAGATGATTACAATCTGGATAGAAGAAAAAGATGGATAGG